>NZ_JAWLHP010000054.1:4815-21210 GCF_041690275.1 Thioalkalivibrio sp. | reverse complement strand
CCAATCCCTTTGCTGCTGATTGCCGTACTGACCCTGTCCGGCTGCGCGCTGGTCGAGGTCGAGCCCGATCCGGCCTCTCCCTTTTACCCGGTCCCGGAGGGATCGGTGCTGGAGATTCACCAGCCAATCACGATTCCGGCGGGGCGCACGCGCGTCTGGCTGCAGCGCGGCAGTGTGGTCGCGGGGCAGGACTGGTGGCATCCGGCGTGCAACCTCGAGGTGAACACGCTCGACCGCGAACGGAGCCAGACGGTGGAACCGGGGCGTTTCGAGGTGATCCGGGTTCAGGGCATGGACGACTTCGCCCGACAGCGGATTCCGGACGGCGGTTTGATGCGCGCCGGCCTGCGCGCGGGCTATGACAGCGGCGGCAACACCTGGATGTGGCGGGGCCATCACCTGTGGCTGTCCAGCGCCGAGCAGCCGGATGTCCTGCGGTTGACCTGCGTGGGGTCCTACGCACGCGCCCACGAAGTGCGTCCGCCGAGCATCGAGCAGATCCGGCAGGCCCTCGGTGCGGTCGCCAGCCTGCGTCTGCCGTGATTGTTCAGCCGTGATGACCGGCTTCCGGCCACCCCCGGCATCAGAAATCGGGCAAACCCGATTCGAGCCACCAGGTCTGCGCCTCGTCGTCCCAGCGCCATGACTGGCGGTCGGTGATCTTCTCAACGATCTGCCTGTACTCGTAGAGATACTCGATTCCGACGGTCTGGGTCGCCCGCGTCTCCGACAGCATCACCGGCGGCCGCAGGACCTCGTAGCGCGTGATACGCAGGTCGGTGAACATCCCGGGCAATTCCTGCGGCCGCGTTTCCGGAGGCAGGAACGCGACGGCGCCCTCGAAATCACTCCAGCGCAGTGCGGCGAGATAGGCCCTCGTGGTCGCGTCGAGGCCAAGCACACGCTTGTCCTTCTCCACCGCAGCGCAGCCGCCCAGCAGGAGGCCGACCAGCGACAGGACGAGCACCGCGGTGCCAGGGCCGGCGCTGCGTTTCCGTAGAGACATCGTGTCCATTCCCGCGTTCCTGGGCCCGCCCACCGAGCGATTCTGATGTCCGAGTATCACGGGAGGCCGGGACAGATTTCAAATCTGTCCCCGCGGCACCGCACTGTGCTCAAAGCTCCCGGTAGATCCGGGCGCCCTTCTGCACGAACTCCGCCGCCTTCTCCTGCATGCCCTTCTCGAGGGCCTCCTGCTCGGAGAGTCCCTGCTGCGCCGCGTAGTCGCGCACGTCCTGCGTGATCTTCATCGAGCAGAAGTTCGGGCCGCACATGGAGCAGAAGTGCGCGACCTTGTGCGCCTCCCTGGGCAGGGTCTGATCGTGAAACTCGCGCGCGCGCTCCGGGTCCAGCGACAGGTTGAACTGGTCCTGCCAGCGGAATTCGAAGCGCGCCTTGGACAGCGCGTTGTCGCGGACCTGCGCCCCGGGGAAGCCCTTCGCGAGGTCGGCGGCATGCGCCGCGATCCGGTAGGTGATGATGCCGTCGCGCACGTCCTCCCGGTTCGGCAGGCCCAGGTGCTCCTTCGGGGTCACGTAGCAGAGCATCGCGGTGCCATACCAGCCGATGTTCGCGGCGCCGATGCCGGAGGTGATGTGGTCGTAGGCCGGCGCGATGTCGGTGACCAGCGGCCCGAGGGTGTAGAACGGCGCCTCCAGGCAGTCGGCCAGTTCCTTGTCCACGTTCTCCTTCACCCTGTGCAGCGGGATGTGGCCGGGGCCCTCGATCATCACCTGCACGTCGTGCTCCCAGGCGATCTGCGTGAGCTCGCCCAGCGTCTCCAGCTCGGCGAACTGCGCACGGTCGTTTGCATCCGCGATGCAGCCCGGCCGCAGGCCGTCGCCGAGCGAGAAGGACACGTCGTAGGCCTTCATGATCTCGCAGATCTCGGCGAAGTGCGTGTACAGGAAGTTCTCCTGGTGGTGCGCGAGACACCACTTGGCCATGATCGAGCCACCGCGGGAGACGATGCCGGTGACCCGGTCCGCAGTCAGCGGCACGTAGGGCAGGCGCACCCCGGCATGGATGGTGAAGTAGTCCACGCCCTGCTCCGCCTGCTCGACCAGCGTATCGCGGAAGAGCTCCCAGGTCAGTTCCTCGGCCCTGCCGTCGACCTTCTCCAGTGCCTGATAGATCGGCACGGTGCCGATCGGCACCGGCGCGTTGCGCAGGATCCACTCGCGCGTCTCGTGGATGTTCTTTCCGGTGGACAGGTCCATCAGGGTGTCGCCGCCCCAGCGGCAGGACCAGACCAGCTTCTCCACCTCCTCCTCGATGCTCGAGGTGACTGCCGAGTTGCCGATGTTGGTGTTGATCTTCACCCGGAAGTTGCGGCCGATGATCATCGGCTCCAGCTCCGGGTGGTTGATGTTCGCCGGGATGATCGCGCGCCCCGCCGCGATCTCGTCGCGCACGAATTCCGGGGTGATCTCGTCGGGGATGGCGGCGCCAAAGGATTCCCCGGCGTGCTGGCGCAGCAGCTTCGCGTAGCGCGGGTCGGCGCGCATCTCCTGCAGGCGATTGTTCTCCCGGATCGCGACGAACTCCATCTCCGGGGTCACGATGCCGCGGCGGGCGTAGTGCATCTGGGTGACGTTCTGGCCGGCCAGCGCACGCCGCGGCGCACGGATGTGTGCGAAGCGCAGGCTCGCCAGCTCCGGGGCTTCGGCGCGGGCGCGGCCGAATTCCGAGCTGGGCCCCTCCAGCCGCGCGGTGTCACCGCGTTCCTCGATCCAGCCCTCGCGCAGATCGGGCAGCCCCTGCATCAGATCGATCCGCGCCTGCGGATCCGTGTAGGGCCCGGAGGTGTCGTAGACCGTGATCGGCGGATTCTCCTCGGCACCCATGGAGGCCTGGGTCGCGTCCTGCACGATCTCGCGCATCGGCACCCGGAGGTCCGGGCGGCTGCCCTGCACGAAGATCTTGCGGGATTGGGGGAACGGTCGGGTGACGGCCTCCGAGACCTGCGCGGTGCGGCGGACAAACTCTTCGGGGATGGCGCTCATGGTGTTTCCTCCAGGCGGGGACGGGCGGAGGAAACGGGGCCGCAGTAGGGGCAGCGCCGCAAGCTTCCCTCCGCCGGTGCGAACCGGTTCAGGTTCAAGGGGACTCTCTCAGCCGGCATGAGACCGGCACCCCCAGCTTGTGGTACGCCCAGCACGCTATAGAAGCGCAGCGGGCTTTGCAAGAATCCGGTGGTTACCGCGGGGGACGGGAGGAAAGGGAAAAGTAGGGAAAAGGGGACAGATTTATCAATCTGTCCCCGGGGCACCACTCCGCTCAGACCCCGTACTGCTCCCGGTAGGCCCTCAGCGCCGCCAGGTGCTTCGGGTCCCGCGCGTCCGCCTCGAGCATCGCAATCAGGTCCGTCAGACGGGCGACGCGGATCACCCGCAGGCCGGCCCCGGCCTCGAGTTCCTGGATCGCCGAGCGGTCGCCCCGTCCGCGCTCCTCACGATCCAGCGCGATCGCGACCCCGACCGGCTCCGCACCTGCGGCGCGGATGAGCTCCACCGCCTCCCGGATCGCGGTGCCGGCGGTGATCACGTCGTCGATGATCAGCACCCGCCCGCGCAATGGCGCGCCGACCACGTTGCCCCCCTCGCCGTGGTCCTTCGCCTCCTTGCGGTTGAAGGCCCACGGCAGGTCGCGCCCGTGCTCGGTATGCAGTGCGATCGCGACGGACGCGGCCAGCGGGATGCCCTTGTAGGCCGGCCCGAAGACCAGGTCGAACTCGAGCCCGCTGCGGGTGATCGCCTCGGCGTAGTAGCGCCCGAGGCGCGCGAGGTCGGAACCGCGGTTGAACAGGCCGGCGTTGAAGAAGTACGGGCTCACGCGGCCCGACTTCAGCGTGAACTCCCCGAAGCGCAGCACGTCGCGTTCGAGACAGTAGGCAAGAAATTCCTTCGCGGACATGAGCGAGATCCCGAAAAGGCCTGATTGTCGCACACCGACAGGTTCCCGGCGCCCCGGGAGTGCGGCGGCCTGCCGCCGCCTTCGGGCGGGAGGCTCGCCTCCTGCCAAGGAAGCAAGCTTCCGCAACCCAAAGCGGGAGCAGGCTCCCGCACTCCAAGGCCTTTGCCCTTCCCCGGGGACCCCGGCGCGAGTATCTTTCCGCCCCATGCGTGTACTCAGCATGAACGCGAACGGCATCCGTGCCGCCGCCCGCAAGGGCTTCTTCGAGTGGCTGCCCGAGGCGGATGCCGACGTCGTCTGCCTGCAGGAGACGCGGGCGCGCATCGAGCAGCTGGCCGACCCCGTCTTCCACCCGGCGGGCTACCACTGCGCCTATGTCGATGCCGAGAGGCCCGGCTACAGCGGCGTGGCCCTCTACAGCCGGGTACAGCCCGACGCGGTGATCACGCACTGCGGCCTCGAGGAGGCCGACCGCGAGGGTCGCTACGTCGAGATGCGCTTCGGCGAACTCTCCGTCGTTTCGCTTTACCTGCCGTCGGGCTCGTCGGGCGACCACCGGCAGGAGTCCAAGTATCGCTTCCTGGACTTCTTCCTGCCCTGGCTCGCGCAGCGGGCGAAGGACGGGCGCGAGTGGCTGATCTGCGGCGACTGGAACATCGCGCACCGCGAGATCGATCTGAAGAACTGGAAGTCGAACCGGAAGAATTCCGGTTTCCTGCCGGAAGAGCGTGCCTGGATGGACCGGGTCTTCGGCGAGGCGGGACTGGTCGACGTCTTTCGAAGACTCGACCAGCGCCCGGAGCAGTACACCTGGTGGTCGAACCGCGGCCAGGCCTGGGCGAAGAACGTGGGCTGGCGCATCGACTACCAGGTGGCAACGCCCGCGCTCGCCGCCACCGCACGGGATCCGGTGATCTTCAAGGAACAGCGGTTCTCGGATCATGCGCCGTTCTGGATCGACTACGATTTTGAGCCGGGGGGTTGAACGGCGGTCGTGGGGGCTGGTCGCGACGCCGGTGGGTGGGTGCGCTGCGCTTCACCCACCCTACACCGACTTGCACACCCCGCCCGCTGAAGGCGGACCCTCTCGGCGGTCAGGGGTTCCCTGGATAAGTTGCGGCGCCGTGGGCTTCGTTGCGGTGGACCGGTCCGCGGGTGTCGGCCGCAGGGATGCGGCCGTCAGGCCCACAGGGAGGTATTCACGGCGTCCCGCGGGGCGGGCCACCACATCGAAGCCGGGCACACGCGCATGAACGATACCGCGCCGAAGCCGGGACAGCACGACTGGCGCGAAGCGCTCGCGGTGTACCGGAACCCGCGGGTCATCGGGATGCTGTTCCTCGGGTTCTCGGCGGGGCTGCCGCTGCTGCTGGTCGGCGGCACCTTCACCGCCTGGCTGCGCGACCTCGGGGTGGAACTGGCCGCGATCGGCTTCCTGAGCTGGGTCGGCATGGCCCACAGCATCAAGGTCTTCTGGGCCCCGATCGTCGATCGCCTGCAACTGCCGCTGCTGACCCGCTGGTTCGGGCGCCGCCGTGCCTGGATGCTGCTCGCACAGGGGGTGATCGCGCTCGCGCTGGCCGGCATCGCCCTGACCGATCCGCGCGAGCAGCTCTGGCTGGTTGCGGTCTGGGCGGTGCTGGCGGCCTTCGGTTCCGCGACCCAGGACATCGCGATCGACGCCTACCGCATCGAGGCGGTAACGCGCGACCGCCAGGGCGCGATGGCGGCGACCTACGTCTTCGGGTATCGGGTTGCGCTGCTCGCAGCCGGCGCCGGAGCGCTGCACATCGCCGCAGGCTGGGACTGGGGTCCGGCCTACGGGACCATGGCCGCGCTGATGGCGGTGGGGATCGTGACCACACTGATCATCCGCGAGCCCGAGGTCGGCATCGACCGGCAGACCCGGCAGCTGGAACAGCGGGTGGTCGACTACCTCGACCGTACCCACCACCGGGGCTGGCGTCGCGACCTCACGGCCTGGTTCATCGGCGCGGTGGTCGGGCCGTTCGCGGACTTCTGGCAGCGCTTCGGCCTGACCGCGATCGCGGTACTGCTGTTCATCGCCACTTTCCGCATCAGCGACATCTTCATGGGCGTGATGGCGAATCCCTTCTATCTCGACCTGGGCTTCACCAAGGGCGAGATCGCCAACGTGGCCGCGGCCTTCGGGCTTGCGATGACGCTCACCGGGGCCGCACTCGGCGGGCTCCTGGTGATGCGCTTCGGGATCATGCGCATGCTGATCTTCACCGCGGTGCTCGCGCCGCTGACCAATCTGACCTTCTCCTGGCTGGCCGCACTGGGACCCGAGCTCTACGGGCTGGTCTTCGCGATCATCGCGGACAACATCAGCGGCGGGCTTGCGATCTCGGTCTTCATCGCCTACCTCTCGAGCCTGACCAACAGCGCCTACACCGCCACCCAGTACGCGCTGTTCAGCTCCGTGATGACCCTTCCCGGGCAGTTCCTCGCCGGCTTCACCGGCCTGCTGGCCGAGGCCGTCGGCTGGTCCTGGTTCTTCATCTTCGCAGCGGCGATCGGCTTGCCGGCGATCCTGCTCGCCCTGCTCATGATGCGCGTCGCGAATCCGGATCGCGTACCGCAGCCCGGACGGGGCTAACCGTCTCGGTTTCGCGTCACCCCCGGCGATCACAGCGTGCCGCAGGGGGGCTCGCGACGGGTGGAGAGGACCCTCAAGTAAAAAGGCCCGCGCCATACGGCGCGGGCCCGGGAAGAAGCGATTCCGCCCGACCGCGGCGCGGAATCGCTGCGGTCAGAAATAGTAACCGAGGTTGATGTTGAAGCGCGTCAGCCAGTCGTCATCTTCGTTGGCACCCAGACGGTCACCAAACGCGGTGTCCCCACCGACGAACTCGTTGCCGTCGGAGAAGGCGAACTCACTGTAGATGTACCAGTTGCCGCGACCCCAGGCCGCGCCCAGCACGGCGAGATTGCTGTCGTTGAAGTCGCTCTCCCGCTTCAGGATGGCGCTGTACTCCGCATAGGGGATCACGAAGTCCAGCCACGGGATCGTCGGGGTCTCCAGGAAGTAGCTGAGCGATACAGCCGGAATGTAGCCCTCCGCCGCCACGGTATTCGGGAAGTCGAAGGCGCCGAACTGGACAAGCTCATCGGTGCCGAGCGGCTGGTCCGCGGACACATCGAAGGTGTAGCCCGTCAGCTGGGAGGCCAGCGTCCAGTTGTCCCACTTGTTCACCATGTGCAGGGACAACGCGTAGTGATCGCCGTCACCCTGCGGGCCCTTGCTGTCCAGCTCGCCGTACTGCGCCGAGAAGCCGATGTCGGTATCGACCGCGACGTTCGGCAGGCTGTAGATGCCGCGGAGGTTGACCTGGTTGCGCTCCTCGTAGCCACTGCCGCTCTCGTTCACGACATCGTAGGAGTAGCGCGCGCTGTCACGGGTGTCGCCCGACCAGTCGCCCTCGTCCTGCAGGTAATAGCCGAAATCCCAGGTCCAGTCGCCAGCCGGCAGGGTGTACTTCACGCCCAGGTCCATGTCGTCCGAAAGACCCACATAGTAGTGCTGATCGAAGAACCAGCTCTGGGACACACCGTAGGCGCCGGGCCCGAAGGGCACGCGATTCACGCCCACCTGCACCTGGCTCTCGTTTTCGAAGTCGTACCCGACCCAGCCGGTATGCAGCATGTTGTAACCGCTGTACCAGCGGTACTCGAGCTTGCCGAGCCACGGTCCGCTTGCGTAGTCGAGGTTGATCCGGGCGGTATCCAGAAAAAAGTCACCGCCCTTGTCGAAGTCGCTGCGGGTGCCGTCGTAATCGCCAATGCGGTAGTTCGCGCGCAAAGCGCCGCCGATCGACAGGTTGCCGACCTGAATGCTGTCGTATTCGGCGGCGGCGACGCCCGGAACCACGAGCGAGGCCGCGACGGCGGCGGCGAGAAGCTTTCTTGAAAGCATGGTCGTTTCTCCAGGTGTTTTCATTGTTTGGACGCAGCGCAGCAGACTGATGGTGTCCTTGCGGCCACACGCGGCCAGTAACGAACGGGCGACCAACTCCCTGAATTCCCGGCGCCCAACGAAGAGGTTGCGTCATTGTATCCGATTTGACACATCAAGACCAGACGCATGTTGCTTTTGTGCCCACACGCCCGCCTGCGTGTATCCTCGTCGCAACAGGCACCGGGCCCGAACCGGTGCGCTGGCGTCGGCTCCGCCAAGGCTCGACAATGGTCCGCGGCTGTGCGCTTGCCAGGCCCGGCCCGTCGCCGCCGAGGCATTTGCGCTGTAATTAGTTTTGCACAAAACTAATGGCTGGTTCACCGATCAGGAACCCGCAGAGATGGCCACAGAGCTTGTCCCGGCCCCGGACACCGCCGACACGCATGACGCCGTGCGCTCGGTAATCCGCCAGTTGCGGGTGATCATTCGCGCGCTGCAGGGCCATTCGCGCAGCGTGGAGCGCGCCTGCGGCATCAGCGCCGCGCAGCTCTGGGCGCTCTGGGAGGTCCAGCTCTCGGCTGGCCTGAGCGTCAGCGAACTGTCGCGGAAGCTCTCCGTGCATCCCTCCACCGCCTCCAACCTGCTGGACAAGCTGGAACAGGGCGGCCTGGTCGAACGCCGCCGCGGACGCGACCAGCGGATCGTCCGACTCTTCGTGACCGACGCGGGGCAGGCGCTGCTGGACCGGGCGCCGGCAGCCCCGCAGGGTGAACTGAACCGCGCCCTTCAGGACATGGAACCCGGGCAGTTGCTGGGCCTGGAAGAGGCCCTGGAGTCGGTCATCGCCCGCATGGCGTCGACCGAACCGAAGGCGGGGCTGCAGCCCTACGAGGGGATCCGATGAACCGCACCGAGCAACCCGCATGCACCGGAGGCTGGCCCCTCCCCGCGCCGGCGGAGCGCGGCTGGCCCCGGCGCCAGCGGCCCGGCGCGCGCAAACCCTGCACCGCGGCCCGGCGCGCCCTTGCCCGCGGGGAGGCCCGCGAATGATGATTCCCGTGCGGCTCAGGTGCCGGTCCCTGCTGTGGTCACTGCTGGTGCTGGTCGGGCTGACGCTCTCGGCCCAGGGTATCGCCGACCCCGCCTTCGACTCGCCCCCGGAGACGGATTCGGCCGGCTTCTTCAAGCTGAACTGGGACGGGGCCGAGCGCTTCGAACTGGAGCAGGCGTCGGGGCCGGAGTACGAGGACGCACGCATCATCTACCGGGGCAGCGACACCCGCACGACCATCAGCGGGCTTCCGAATGGCGAATACCGCTTCCGGATCCGGGAGGAGGGCGCCGAGGAGTGGGCCGACCAGGCGGTGGTGGTGGTGGAACACCATCCGCTCGGCCGGGCCTTCCTGTTTTTCGCTCTCGGCGCCGCGCTATTCGTGGTACTGATCCTGGCCATCGCACGGGGAAGGAGACTGGCATGAACGACGCAAGCGAACACGTCCGCACCACCCCGGCAGCCACCGAGGGCGGACTGCAGGTGGACATGGCCCGCCTGCGCCAGGACGTCCTCGACCTCGGGCAGATCGGCCGCGATGCGGTGCTGGGCCTGAACCGGCGCGCCTTCAGCGAAGGCGACCGGCAGGGCCGCGACTGGTTCCGGCAGCGCCTGGCCACCGCCGGGCTGGAGCTGTTCCAGGACGGCGCGGCCAATCTGCACGGCCGGCTGGACTACGACGGCCAGCGGCCCGCGGTGGTGATGGGCTCCCACCTCGATACCGTCCCCGGGGGCGGTCCGCTGGACGGCGCGCTCGGCGTCCTGGTCGGGCTGGAGGTGCTGCGCCGCGTGAAGGAGGCGGGGATTCCGCTGCGCTACCCGCTCGAGGTGATCGACTTCAGCGACGAGGAGGGACGCTTCGGCGGCATGTTCGGCTCACAGGCGCTGGCGGGGCAGCTGACCCCGGAGCGCATCCAGAGCGCGCGCGACCTCGAGGGCGTCACGCTGGTGGACGCGATGGCCGCCTGGGGCCTGGATGCCAACGAGGCACTGACCGCGCGCCGCGACCCGGCGACCATCCACGCCTTCCTGGAGCTGCACATCGAGCAGGGGCCGGTGCTGGATCGCAGGCGGATCGGCGTCGGCATCGTCGAGGCGATCACCGGCCTGTTCAAGTGGGAGGTACGGCTGAAGGGTCAGCCGAACCACGCCGGCACCACGCCCATGGACATGCGCATCGACGCCTTCCAGGGGCTGGCGGAGTTCGGGGGCGAGGTGAACAGGATCCTCGAGGAGCACGGTGGCCCGAACAGCCGCGCGACGATCGGCCGCGTGGAACTGTGGCCGGGCGCGCCGAACACGATACCGGGACAGGCCACCTTCTCCCTCGAGGTGCGCGACACCGACGAGCGCGTACTGAAGGCCCTGTCCGACGCCTCGCGGCGCACACTGTCCAGCATCGCCCGGCGGCGCGACCTGATGTTCGAGTTCGACGTCCTCTCCGAGATCACCCCGACCCGTTGCGATCCCGGCCTGCTGGACCTGATCGCTAGCGAGGCGGAGACGATGGGCCTCGACTACCTGCGCCTGCCCAGCGGTGCCGCTCACGACACGCAGAGCATGAGCGCGGTCGCCCGCACCGGGATGATCTTCGTGCCCAGCATCGAGGGACGCAGCCACTCCTCCGGCGAGTGGACCAACTGGGAGGACATCGAGGCCGGGGCCAACCTGATGCTGCGCAGCGTGCTCGCGCTGGCCGCGAGGCACTGAGAGGAAGACGCCGCATGAACGACAAGGTCGCCCCGCTCACCGACTTCGACGCGCTCGATCCGCTCCGCGAGCAGTACCGCGGCAGCCTGATCTCCACGCGTCTGCTGCGCCAGGAACTCGCGCGGCATCACGTCGCGCTGCTGTGCATCGATCTGCAGTACCTCGACGCGGCGCGCGGCTTCGGGGTGTTTGCCGACGCAGCGGCCTCGGGCGTGCCGCTGAAGGCCCAGGAGTACTACTTCCAGGAACTCGAGGCGGTCGTGCTTCCCAACGTGCGCCGGCTGCAGGATGCCTTCCGAACCCACGGACTGGAGGTCATCCACTCGCGCATCCAGTCGATGACCCGCGATGGCCGCGACCGCAGTCCGGGCCACAAGCGCCTGAATCTGCACGCACCACCGGGATCGAAGGAGGCCGAGTTCCTCGAGATCGTCGCGCCGGTCGGTGACGAGATCGTGCTGAACAAGACCGCGAGCGGCGTGTTCAATTCGACCAACCTGCACTATGTGCTGCGCAACCTCGACATCAGCTCGATCTTCATCGTCGGCGTGTACTCGAACGAGTGCGTGTCCACTGCGGTGCGCGACGCCTGTGACCTCGGCTTCTACGTCACGCTGGTCGAGGACGGCTGCGCCACCGTGACGCCGGAGCTGCAGGAGGCGACCATCACCACCATTCGCGACCGCTACGCGCGCGTGATGACCACGGATCAGGCCATCGCCGAGATCACCCGGGTGCGGGAGGCCTCATGACCGCCGCCGAAGAAGTCGCGATCCTTCCCGAGGGCATTGCCTGGGGCATCCTGATTGCCTTCGGCATCCTGTGGGTGATCCTGGGCTGGTACCTCGGCCGCAAGAACAAGACCGCCGAGGACCACATGCTGGCCGGCCGCAACGTCGGCCTGGCACTGGCCACGGCTACCGCGATGGCCACCTGGGTGACCGCGAACACCACGATGACCGCGCCACAGCTGGCGCTGCAGCTGGGCGTCTGGGGCATGTTCGGCTACTCGCTCGGGGCGCTGGGCCTGATCCTCTTCGCACCGCTGGCCCGGCGCATCCGCGAGCTGATGCCGCACGGCTTCACCTCCGGAGACTTCATCCGCCTGCGCTTCGGGAAGTTCACCTGGCGGGTCTTTCTGGTGGTGTCGCTGATCTACGCCTTCGGCTGGCTGGTCAGCCTCGCCATGGCCGGCGGGGTGCTCATCAACGCCCTCGCCGGCATCGACTACCGCGTAGGCATGACGGTGATCCTCACGGTCTGCGTGCTCTACACGCTGCTCGGGGGGCTGCGCGCGGTCATCGGCACCGACTTCGTGCAGACGATCATCATCGTGCTCGGCGTCGCCTTCATCGCCTGGCTGACCATCGACAAGGTCGGCTTCGAGGCGATCCACTTCAACCTGATGGAAGAGCGCCCGCAACTGCTGAATCTGCTGTTCCCGGCCGCGATCATGTTCCTGTTCAACAATCTGTTCTTCGGCGTCGGCGAGATCTTCCACTCGAACGTGTGGTGGTCGCGAGCCTTCGCCTTCGGCAGGAGCGTGGGGTTCCGGGCCTACCTGCTGGCCGGCCTGCTGTGGCTGCCGATTCCGATCGTTGCCGGCTTCGTTGCGCTGGCCACGCCGGCGCTGGGCATCAACGTGCCGGTTGCGGACATGGTGGGTCCGCTGGTCGCGGCCGAGGTCCTGGGCCTGACGGGCGCGATCGTGGTCTTCATCGTGGTCTTCGCGGCCCTGGCCTCGAGCCTCGACTCGCTGCTGGCCGCGACATCGGACCTGGTCACGCGGGACATCTACCGCGGCCACATCCGCAACAGGGCATCCGATCACGAGCAGTTCCGCGCGACCAAGGTCATCGTGGTGCTGCTGGGCCTGGTGACCTGGGCCGCCGCGAGCTACCGGGGCGAGCTGCCGGTGATCGGTTCGCTGGCCGAGGTGCTTTATTTCACCGGCGCCTTCGTCGCCAGCGCGATCTGGCCGGTGGTCGCCGGGCTGTACTGGCGGCGGGCCAACCCGACCGGCGCCGGCCTGAGCATGATCGCCGGCACCACGCTGGGCCTGGTCAGTTACTTCACCATCGGATTCTACGTCGCGGCGCTGGTCGGTGCGGCGGTCTCGCTCGCGGTGCTCGTGCTGTCCACCTGGCTGGCGCCGCGTGACTTCGACTGGCGGCTGCTGGCCGAGGCCGAGCCGCACAGTGCAGCGCCGGTAACGCGAGGTGCGCGATGATGATCTCCGTCGAGGCCCTGGGCACCGTTGTGGTGGTGGCGACCGCGGTTGCCACGCTGGCACCGTTCCTGCTGATCGCACTGTTCATTCGTGACTGGAAGAGGGGAAGTGTGTGGTGACAACCCACGAGAGACTCCTGCAGCGGCCGCTGCAGCCGAAGGACGGCACCGCCGGCATCGAACGGCCGAGGGGCCTGCTCGAGTCGGTGCCCGAGGATCCGGAGCCGTTGCTGGAGCTGGCGTCGAGACACGTGGTCTCCAGCCGCCAGTTCGACCGCGCGAAGCTGGCGCAGCTGTTCCGGCTGGCCGCCCAGTACGAATCCACGCCGCAGCTGATGCACCTGCCGCTGACCGGAAAGATCCTGATCAGTGCCTTCTACGAGCCCTCCACCCGCACCCGGCTCTCCTTCGAGAGTGCGTGGCACCGCCTGGGCGGCGCGGTGATGTCGATCACCGACCCGAAGAGCACCGGCATCGCCAAGGGGGAATCGCTGGCCGACATCGCCGAGATGTTCAACAACTACGGCGACGTGATCGTGCTGCGCAGCAGCGAGGACCAGGCCGTCTACGACATGCTGGACACCCTGCGCATTCCGATCGTGAACGCGGGCAACGGCATCGACGAACACCCGACCCAGGCGATGGCCGATCTGTACACGATTGCGAAGTGGCGGCCGGAGCTGCTGCAGGGACCGGTGCCGGAAGGCGAGCGGATCCGCGTCGGGATCATCGGCGTGCCGTCGCGCATGCGCACGGTGCGCAGCCTGCTGTTGCTGCTGGCCTGTTTCCCGGAGGCCGTCGGGGAGGTGGTGATCGTCTCGAACGAGCCCGAGAATTTCGACGCGGGTCAGCGCAAGGAACTGGAGGAGGCCGGCCTGCGCCTGCGGGTGGTGGGCGAACTCGACCCGGTGCTGCCGGAGCTGGACGTGGTGTACATCAACGCGATCGCGTGGGTGGGCGACAGCTTCGAGTCACTGGGCTCCGGGCTGCACCTGACCCGCGAATCCCCGCTGAAGCCCGGTGCGATCATCCTGCACCCGCTCGCGCGGGGCAAGGAGCTGGCGACCGAGCTCGACGATACCCCGCACAACTGGTACTTCGCCCAGGCCCGCGGCGCGGTGTTCATCCGCATGGCGCTGCTGACCTCGGTGGTGCGCCGGATCAGCGCGGTGATGGATACTCCGGAAGAGTGACTCGGCCTCATTGAGGCCGGGGTGATGGGAGGAATGGCGACGGGCCGGTGGCGGGACGCCGTAAACACATCCCTGTAGGCTTGACGGCAGCATCCCTGCTGCCGACACCCGCCACCGGCCCGTCGCCATTCCTCCCTCCACGGCACTCCGGATGCCAGGGCTTCGCGTCGCGATTTCGGAAGACCGGTCACCCAGACATTGAACACGACAGGAGACATGCCATGTGTGGCATCGCAGGAATCTTCAACGCCGACCCGGACCGCCCGGTCGATCCCGAGACGCTGGTGGCGATGGCCGCGATCCAGTACCACCGTGGCCCGGACGGCTTCGGCTACCGGGTGCAGGAGGACCGCGGGATAGGCTTCTCCCACGCCCGGCTGACCATCATCGACCTCGACGAGAACCGGGGCCGGCAGCCGTTCGTGATGGACGACGGCAGCATCATGACCGCGGTGAATGGCGAACTCTACGACTACAAGCGCATCCGCGCGGACCTGACCCTGCGCGGCGTGAAGTTCCGTACCAAGAGCGACTCCGAGATGGTGATGCACCTCTACCGCCGGGTCGGCCTGGAGGATGCGCTCCCGCACTTCCGGGGCGAGTTCGGGATCGCGCTGTATGACCGCGAGCACGACCGGCTGGTGCTGATCCGTGATCGCTTCGGCATCAAGCCGATGTATTTCACGGAGGCCAACGGGACCTTCGTGTTCGGCTCCGAGCTGAAGGTGCTGTTCGCGCATCCCGACGTGCCGCGCCGGTTCTCGGATGCCGGCCTGTACCACCAGCTGATGCAGACCACCGTCCCGGGCGCCACTGCCTTCGAGGGCGTGCACCAGGTGAAGCCGGGGCACATGGTGATCGTGGAACGCGCGCATGGAAAGCTGAAGATCCACGAGGAGAAGTACTGGGACATGGACTTCCCGCTGGCATCGGAACGCGCCGAACACAAGCCCGAGGACGAGGAATACTGGATCGAGGGGGTGCGCTCGCACCTGATGGAGGCCGTGCAGCTGCGGCTGGAGGCGGACGTGCCGGTGGCCTGCTACCTGTCCGGAGGCATCGATTCCTGCATCACGCTGGGGCTGGCGGCCGCCACCCAGCAGAGCCCGGTGAAGGCCTTCACCATCGGCTTCGACGATGTCGAGTACGACGAGACCGCCATCGCCCGGGAGATGGCCGAGAGCGTCGGGGCCGACCAGGACGTGATGACCCTGCAGGCCGACCACCTCTACGACAACTTCGTGGAAACGCTCTGGCACGCCGAACGCACCATCTACAACACGCTCGGCGTGGCGAAGCTGCTGATGAGCCGGCACGTGAACAAGGCCGGCTACAAGGTGGTGGTCACCGGCGAGGGCTCCGACGAACTCTTCGCCGGATACCCGGCCTTCCGCCGGGACCTGTTCCTGCACGGCCTGGACACCCTGCCGGAGGCCGACCGGGCCTCCTGGCAGCAGCTCCTCAGCGAGAGCAACAAGCTGGTGACCGGCGCGATGCTGGCCCAGGACGAGATCGACGATCCCGCGCTGACCGGGCTGGTCGGCTTCACGCCGTCCTGCCTGCAGCCCTGGCTGGCGACCGCGGTGCATGTCCCCGGCCTGCTTGCACCCGAGCGCCGCGAGCGGCTGGAGGGCTACCAGCCGGGCACCGCAATCGCGGATGCGCTGGACGGCGACATGCTCGAGGGCCGGCACCCGCTCGACAAGGCGCAGTACGTCTGGATCAAGACCATGCTGGAAGGGCAGATCCTGACCTGGGGCGGCGACCGCGTGGACATGGCGAACTCCATGGAGGCGCGCCCGCCGTTCCTCGACCACCACCTCGCCGAATTCGCGGCCCAGATCCCGCCGACCCTGCGGATCAAGGGCCGCACCGAGAAGTACGTGCTGCGCGAGGCGATGAAGGGAGTATTGCCGCGGGTGCTGTACGAGCGCGAGAAGTTCGCCTTCATGGCGCCGCCGGCCCACACCGATCCAAAGAAGTGGGCGGCAATGAAGGCGCTGGCGGACCGCTACCTGTCAGACGAGGCGATCCGGGAAGCCGGCCTGCTGGATCCCGATGGCGTGCGCCGCCTGTTCCAGCTGCACGAGGCCGAGGACACCCCGGCCTCCACCCAGGTGCAGCTGGATGCGGTGATCAACCACATGATCGGCGTGCAGGTGCTGCACGAGCACTTCGTCGCCGCCGACCTCCCGCGCATCGCCCGGCGCAAGGCCGAGGCCCTGGGCTGGCGGCCCTGAGCCTCGGCGGTTGCCCTCACCCTCCCAAAAAGGGGGACAGATTCATGAATCTGTCCCCTCTTCCCGCACTGTAGGAGCGGCTTCCAGCCGCGATCCCCCCGACACCGCATCGCGGCCAGAGGCCGCTCCCACACC
>NZ_JAWLHP010000054.1:0-4715 GCF_041690275.1 Thioalkalivibrio sp. | reverse complement strand
ACACCGCATCGCGGCCAGAGGCCGCTCCCACACCGCCACGCGCCCAGGCCTCAGCCTTCCCAGCGCGCCCTTGCCGCGGCGTAGAAGTCCGGATCGGTGCTCGTCGCGCCCTGCAGGGTGCAGACGCGGGCGGCGAAATCCAGGGCACGCTCCAGGGTGTCCGCCCACGCCCAGCCCCTCAGTAGTCCGAGGATCACCATGCTGGCGAAGGCGTCGCCGGCACCGACGGGATCCCGCAGATCGGTCACGTCGGGGGCCGGCGCCGCCACGCGGTCTCCGGCGCGGGTGTGAATGCCGGCCCCGGCCGTGCCCGCGGTCAGGATCACCGCCTCGCGGATGCCCGCGGTCTCGAACAGCCCGGCCACCCGCGCCAAGTCGTCCGAGCCGTCGGCCAGTTCGCGCAGTTCGTCCAGGTTCAGCTTCACGTAGTCCGCGCCGCGGATCAGCTCCAGCACCGTGTCGCGCCGATACCAGGGCCGGCGCAGGTTCACGTCCACGAAGCGCCGCTCCGAGCGCCGCGCCAGCCAGCCGCAGGCGGAACGGCTCGGCTCGCTGCGCAGCGCAAGGCTGCCGTGGTACAGCAGCGGCGCGCGCTCCGGGACCACCGCCTCCAGCGCCTCCGCCCGGACCTCGTCGTAGGCCTGGTCGGGCAGGATGTCGTAGCTCGGCTCGCCCGCCTCCAGCGTCACCTCCACGCGTCCGGTCGGGGCCCCGGGCGCCACCTGCAGGGCCCGGGTATCGAGGCCGGCGCCCACCATCGCCGCGCGCACCCGCTGCCCGAGCTCGTCGGACCCCACCGCGCCGACGAACAGCGGGTCGGCCCCGAGCATGCGCAGGTTCCAGGCGACGTTGAACGGTGCCCCGCCCAGGATGTCGCCCCCGTCCGCGAAACTGTCGAACAGGACTTCGCCGAAGATCAGGGGCCGCTGCCCGTTTCCGGCTGCTCCGGCCATCAGGGACTCCAAGCGATGAGGCTGTGCGGCTTATGGTACGTGAAGCCGGACATCATCACGAGACGCGTGCGGTCCGCGGGCCAATCCCGTACCGGAACCGCCACCTGGTCGGCTGATCCCGGCTTGCGCCGGGGTAACCTTCAGTGGGCCGCGTCGATCACGCGACCCTCGCCCGGCAGCTCGATCTCGATGCCGACCGGGAGATGGTCGGAGAGGTTCACGTTATAGACCCGGATGTCGCTGACACTGAGGTCCGGTGTCAGCAGGATGTGGTCGAAGACCCGGCGTGGCTCCCAGGAGGGATAGGTGGCGGCGCAGGGCATCGGGTCGAGCAGGCCCGTGCGGGCCACCAGCGTCTGCAGCTCGCGGCTCTCCGGATGGCAGTTGAAGTCGCCCATCACCACCGCGTGCGGCTCGTGGGCCAGCTGCCCGGCGATGTAGTCCAGCTGCGAGCGCCGGGCGCGGCGACCCAGCGCGAGGTGCACCAGAAACAGCACCAGGGACTCGCCGTTGGCCAGCGCGAAGCGCGCCTCGATCGCCCCGCGGCCCGGGATCGGACCCGGCAGACGATGCATCACCACCCGCTCCGGCTCGAGCCGGGTCAGGAGGCCGAGCGAGTGCTTGGCCAGGGCTCCCAGATCGCGATTCACGCGCGAGTAGGAATGCGGAAAGCTCCCGCGCTCGGAAAGATAGGCGGTCAGGTCGACGTAGTTGCTGCGCATGCTGCCCGCATCCAGCTCCTGGAGGCCCACCACGTCGAACGCGGAGATGAAGCGCGCGACCCGGTCCAGATTGGTCATGCGCCCGTTGAAGGGCAGGAAGTGCTTCCAGCTGTTGGTGACATAGTGGTGCAGCCGCGAGGAATGGATTCCCACCTGCGCATTGAAGCTGAGAAGGCGCAGACGCCGCGGCTCGGTGCCCGAGTCGCTACGCTCGGCGGTCGGCTGCGAGCCGACGCCTGTGTCATGCGGACTGACTAGTGACAAGTACTCCCCCTTCACCCGGTTCAGTCAGTGCGTACGCGGATGCCGGGGAGCGGGTCCATCGCCCCGGGCCCCGAAGTCATCCGGAACCGGTTTACAATCATTAAACAATTCTTATATGACCATCGGCAGGGCGAGAACGTTCCGACAGGAAGTGTATGTCCGCACCGGGTTCAGGCGTATTCCTCCAGCAGGTGATCGACCACGCGCAGCATGCCCTCGTGGCTGCCGGTCATCCCGGCGGACACCACCGCCCGCCCGTCGACGACCATCGACGGCACCCCCTCGACCTGGAAGGCCTGCACCAGCAGGCCCGCCTCGCCGATCGCGGCACCGACCTCGGGAGAGCGCATGGCCTCCCGAAAGGCATCGGCATCCAGACCGCGCTGGTCCACGAAGCGCAGGACCGCGCTCTCCGAGCGCATTTGGCGCCCCTGCGCATGGATCGCATCGAAGAAGGGCTGATGGATCTCGTCGAGCACGCCGAGCTCCTCGGCGGCGAAATAGACCCGGGCGTGCAGTGTCCACAGATCATTGAACGGCGCGGGCAGATGGGTGAAGTCCACGTGCTCGGGCAGGTTCCTGCTCCATTCGTTGACCAGCGGCTCGAAGGTGTAACAGTGCGGGCAGCCATACCAGAACACCTCGACGACCTGCAGGCGGCCCTCCGGCAGTCCGGTATCCACCCGGGGAATCAGCTGCCGATAGTCCTGCCCCGGGGTGAACTCCCGGCCCGGCGCCACGCCCGAGGCCAGCAGTGCGCTGCCGCCGACCAGGGCACCCATGAAACGACGTCGATTCATCATCCATCTCTCCTCGTGTGGTCTCGACCGCGAATCCGCGACACCGTGTTGACGCCGCGCACGGCATTTCGACGCCCGGGTATCGCTTTGGTTCGCTCACGGCCCTGCGTCAAACCCGTATTCTCGCCGGAACGGGGGCCGCACAGCCACGCCCCGTGCACAAAAAAGGGTGGCCACAGGCCACCCGATCGGCAGGGCCGGGGCGTGTGGACTATTCCGCGCGCAGCCCCTGCATGTACTGGGTCACCGCCTCGATGTCGTCATCGGACAGGCGCGCGGCGATGTTGCGCATCATCCGGCCGTTGTCGTTCGCCCGCTGACCGCTGCGGAAATACTCCAGCTGGTCGGAATTGTACTGGGCATGCTGACCGCCCATGGCCGGAAACATCGCCGCGGGGTTGCCGTTGCCATTCGCGCCGTGACAGGCCATGCAGGCGGCGACGCCGGCTGCCGGGATGCCCCCGCGGTAGATGCGCTCGCCGCGCTCCGCAAGCGTTTCGTCGGCGGTGCCGGGGCTGACCTCCTGCTGGGCGAAGTAAGCGGCGAGGTCGCGCATGTCCTGCTCGTCCAGGTCGGCGACCTGGCCCGCCATCAGGGCATTCTCGCGCCGGCCGCTCTTGTAATCCATCAGCTGCTTGTGGAGATAGCTGGCATGCTGCCCGGCCAGCTTCGGCCATTCCGGATTCACGCTGTTACCGTCGCTGCCATGGCACGCCGTACATGCCTCGGACAGTTCCTGGCCACGGACCGGATCGCCCGCCTGCACCCCGAGCGGCAATGCCAGCACGAGGGAAAGGACAGCGAAAAGGCTCGAGCGCACGTAATTCATGATGGGAGACACTCCTGCTTCTTTTGTGCGAACCGGCGCGGGGCTGGAGCTTGTGCCCCGTGGCCGAGGGGAATCAAAATAAGAGGCGCGTTATATAGCACATGCAGGTTTTGGCAGCAAAGAAACCATGCCGGCGGGCGCCGGCCGAGGAGCCCATGCACAACCCGTTTCGCGAGGCCGAATTCGTGCTCGGCGCCGCCCGGATCGGCCAGCTGCCGCCCGATTCCGGCACCGAGATCGCCTTCGCCGGGCGCTCCAATGCCGGCAAGTCGAGCGCACTGAACGCCCTGTGTGGGCGACGTGCGCTGGCGCGCGTCAGCCGGACGCCCGGCCGCACCCAGGAGATCAACGTCTTCCGTCTGCGGCCGGACGGCGGTCAGCGCCTGATCGATCTCCCCGGATACGGCTACGCCCGGGTCCCGCCCGCGCAGCGCGCCCAATGGGACCGCCTGATCGGCCAGTACCTGCGCGAGCGCCGGAGTCTGGTGGGCCTGGTACTGATCATGGACATCCGCAGGCCGATGACCGACCTCGACCGGAGTCTGCTGGACTGGCTGGCGATGCAGCCGCGACGGCTGCACGTGGTGCTCACCAAGGCGGACAAGGTCTCCCGGAACGAGGCCGGCCGACAGCTGCTGCGGGCGCGCAGCGGGCTGGAGGCACTGGGACTGGACGCGACGCTGCAGACCTTCTCCGCGCTGAAGCGCGACGGCGTGGAGGACCTCCAGGGACTGCTGCTGGAGTGGCTGGGCACCGCCCCCGGGCCGGATTGATGACAGCAGGCCAGCCCTTTGGGTGACATTCCCCGGCGGCGGACCGCCAAGAGAGAGCGCCTGCCACCGGGCCACGGCGGCCGTGTAGGAGCGTGCCCTGCACGCGAACGCGCCGCAGGCGCGCCACACGCCGGGCACCGCACGAGGCCCATTCGCGTGCAGGGCACGCTCCTACAGGGGCGCGGTCGAGCACCGTGGGCGGCCAGACATTCCCGGGCGGTGAATCGCCGGGAGGGTCCGCGGCCCGCAACAGGCCATCCGCAAAAAAATGCCCCGGCCACAGGGGGATGGCCGGGGCAAGAGGGGTTCCGGCAGGGGGGGCCGGAACCGTCCCGCTCAGGGAGGGAAGCGGGAGGCGCTGGGGGTAGCGCCTG
>NZ_JAWLHP010000053.1:0-21551 GCF_041690275.1 Thioalkalivibrio sp. | reverse complement strand
GGGGGCCTCGTAGGAGCGGCTTCCAGCCGCGATTCCCCACCGGACAAAGGGCATCCCGGCCGGGAGGCCGCTCCCACAGCGCCTGCTGCTTCGGCGGCGGGGTTTGGGGCTCAATCGCCGGCGGGGCGCTTGCGGATCTGCTCGCGTTCTAGGCTGTAGATCGCGCGGAGCAGGGTGCGCTCCACTGACTTGTCCAGGTCGATGAACCGCGCTCCGGTGCGGATCGACTTGTGGGCGTGCTCCTGCTGCATGTAGCGGATCTCGGCGGTACAGCGGACTGTCTGTCCCTCGGGCAGGTCCAACCTGCGCACCGCGACGACGTCCAGCGGTGACAGCGGGCAGTCCGGGGCGAGCTGCACCCCGAAGCCGCCGAGCGAGACGTCCAGCAGGCGGCCGGTGACCTCGAGGCGCTCCTCCTCCAGCACCAGCTGCACCCGCAGTTCCAGGCTGCGCGGCACGTAGGCCCGGAAGAAGGCGCGGCGCTGCAGGTATTCCACCTCCAGCGGCATCGCAACGCGGTAGAAGGCGATGTCGTCCTGCACCGCGACATCCGCCACTTCCGCGGTGAAGCGGGTGGGCACGCCGCCGAGCACCCCCATCACGCGCAGCCGGGTGCCGATGGCCACGCGCCGGTGTCCCCTGTCCGGGGCCAGCTCGTCCAGCACGAAGATGCCCACCGCCCGGTTCACATCGAGGATGGCGGTGGAGTACCAGTCCTCGTCGCCCTCCGGCTTCGCGCTCAGCAGCACCCGCCGCTCCCACAGGCTCTGCAGCATCCGGTGCACGCGCGCCGGGTCGGTGATCAGTTCCCGATTGGGCCGGCTCTCGAATCGGCCGAAGTCCGCGGGTTCCGCCGGGCCCATCACCGTTGTCCCGCGCAGGCGGCAGGGGGCATGCGCAGGCGGGAAGGGGGCAGGACGGCCGGCGGCAGCCGGCGCCGGGACGAGGGCCCGGAGGGCAAGCGGTCAGGCCTGTGAGATCGAGCGGGGCGCACTGCTCGCCACGGTTCGGCCGCGGGGATCGTAGAGCTCGGTGCGCGTGTCTTCGCCGCGGAGGATGTGCAACGCCTGCTGGACCTGGTGCTGCTGGGTCTGGACCAGGCCACCGTTGATCTGGTTGTGGCGTCGGCAGCGCTCCATCGAATCCTGGAGCCGTTCCCAGAGGGGCCGGATGCGCCCTTCCAGGTCCCAGGCCCGCAGGCAGGCCTCCATGCCCGGCGTGTCCGCGGCAAAGCCGCCCGAGTGCAGCAGGGCCGCCTGTTCCCGCGAGACTTCTTCGAGGCCCTGCACCGCCTGGTGCTTGGCGTTCACCGCCTGCTGCAGCGCATCCACATCGTGGGTGGACAGGGACCGCGTCTCGCGCTCGAGCGCCGCCTCCAGCAGCACGGACTCGCGCACCGCCCGGTTCAGCAGTTCGTGCAGCCGGTCAGCCGCTGCGCCGGTGTCGGCCATCGGATCAGCGGACCTTTTCCATCGCGATCAGGCGATCGGCGATGCGCTCGGCATTGATCTCGTAGCGACCCTGATCGATCGCCGCCCGGATCTGCTCCACGCGCTGGGTGTTGACCGCCGGCTGCTCGCTCACGCTGCGGGTCAGGTCGCTCAGCCGGCGCGCGGTGTCGGTCAGGGTCACGCGATCACCGCTGCCACCCTCGTCCCTGCCCGGCTCCGCGCCGCCGCTGCGCACCCCGGCGTTCTCCGCGACACTGCGGCCCTCGCCCGTCGTGCGGGGCTGGGTTGGCGTCAGGTTGTTCTTGATATCGATTGTCATCTTTGATTCCTCGGGCCTATGCTCCGACCTCTGCTGGACCCTGTATCGGCCGCGGGCCGCAAATCCTTAGCGTGAAACTCCTCTCTACCCCCGTCGCGGGCCGCGATTGGGCGTAGGGTGGGCCAAGCGCAGCGGGCCCACCATCCCGGCCATCCCGGCCGTGTCGGTCTGTGGTGGACACACTTCGTTTTGCCCACCCTACGGTCCTCTTTCATGGTCAGGGGTGGTGGCCGCCCGCGATGACCGTTAGCGCGGAGACCCGGCGATGGCGCCGCCCAGCCCGCGCAGGGCGTTCGGCTACATGCTAACACCCACCACCCCATGAGACAGTACCCGCGCCTCGATGATCTTCTCCGACGACAGGTTGCGCACCCGGACCCGCTCGCCCAGCGCCCCGTCGCCCAGTGCCTCCGCCTGGACCCGCACCGCCACCGGGCCCGTCTCGGCCAGCAGCAGCACGCGCTGGCCACGCTCGACCAGGCGCGGCGGTTCCACCATCTGCGGCGTCAGCACCGTCCCGGCCTGCAGCGCGCGGCGCAGCACCATGTCCCGGGCCTCTTCCAGATTACCGAGGTAGCCATTACCGAGCCGGCCGACGTCCCGCCTCTCCAGCCGCAGGTGGGCGGGCTGCAGCACGCTTCCCCGGGGCAGCGGCTGGCCGAGCACGACCACCTCGCCGTGGACCTCGATCTGAACCGGCACGTACAGCGTCCAGGACACCGGGCCATGGCAGCGCACGCCGACCGTGGTGTTGCCCGCGGTGCGGGTGCCCGGTGCGGTGAAGGCCTCGAGCCCCTCCTCGCAGGCGCGCAAGCGCAGCCGGTCGTCGAGCGGACCCGCGGTCACCGAGACCTCGAAGCCCGCGCCATGGGCCTCGGCGGCAGTCGCCTCCATGAAGGCCGTGGCCGCCGCCAGGATGTTCTGCTGCGGCTCCTCGGCCGCGGCCCCACTGCCGGCCAGCAGCAGGAGGGCCGCCAGCAGCCGCCCGGTCCTGAGATTGTGCCTGCGCCGATACCCCATCGGGCCGTCTCCGGTTCATCTCGATGCGTTTGGCCGGTCCCCGCCCGTCGGATTTCTGGCGGGACCGGTCCCTACTGGAGTTTTATGCAACCGACGTGCCATCGGAGCGACCGCGGGGTCCATCTGGCCCGCAGCGAGCAATCCAGCCGGCATGTTCGAAATCCATGCCCTATGGATCGCCACGTCGCCTCGCTCCTCGCGATGACGGGTGAAACAGACTAGTGGGCCATGCGGAAAGTTCGGTACCAGATCGCTTCGCCAGAAGCGCCGGCGCTGCGTTGGGCAAGTTTGAAATAGGCCCACTATTCCTGCACTTGCCCGCCTTGCTCCGGCCCTTCTGGCTGTGCTCCATAGTCACCGAACTTTCCGCATGGCCCACTAGAGGAAGTTGAACAGCGACAGCCGCTGCACCTGCACGAAGGTCTGCTGGGCCGCCTGCAGCGCGGTCTGCTGCAGGTTGAAGCGGCTGATGGCCTCGGCGTAGTCGAGGTCGCGGGTCTCGGACAGCGCGGTCCGGACCTGCAGCAGCTGGTCCTCGTTGATCCGGTTCTGGGTCTCCACGGTCTTCATGCGCCCGCCGAGGTCGGTGCGGACCTCCAGCAGGTGCCCGAGGGCCTGGTCGAGGTCACCGAGGCCGCGTGCCATCGCGTCGTTCAGGCCCTCGCGGCCCTCCTGGTCGCTGACCGGGGCCTCCAGGGCCTCGACGATCCGGGTGTAGGTCTCGAACAGGGGCTGCAGGTCCCCTTCGTCATTCGGAACATCCACGAAGACCCGCTCACCGGAGTCGCCGACCGGCACGGTGCGCGCCGGGCTGATCTGCACCGCGCGCTGACCGTCGTCGCCCTGGTACGCCACGTTCCCGTCTGCGTCGACCTCGAAGGGACGCGTCCACGAACTCAGCCCGGCGAACAGGTATTCGCCATTCGCGTCGCGGGTATTCGCGAGCTGGACGAGTTCGTCCCGCGCCTGGCGGATCTCGCCCGCGATCATCGCGCGGGTCTCGTTGGTCTGGCTGCCATTGTTGCCCTGCACCACCAGCTCGCGCACGCGCTGCAGCCCGTCCACCACCGAACCCACCACGGTCTCGCTGGTGCGCAGCCGCTGCTCCAGCGACAGGCTGTTGCGCGCGTACTGCTCGAGCTTCTCGACCGCGCTGGTCAGCTGCAGCGACTGCACCGCGCCACCGGGATCGTCGGACGGGCTCAGGATCCGCTGGCCGGACCCGAGCTGCATCTGCGTTCGGGAGAGGTCCTGCTGGCTGCGCTGGATGGAGTCGAGCCCGTTCTGGAAGACCTGGGTTGTGGATACGCGCATCGCCGTTACCGCCTCACCGCACCGAGCAGTGTGTCAAAGAGGGTTCCGCTCACGGCAATCACCTGGGCGGCCGCCTGGTAGGCCTGCTGGTAGCGCAGCATGTTGGCCGCCTCCTCGTCCAGGTTCACGCCGGAGATCGATTCCCGCTGGTTCCGGGCCTCGTCGAGCAGACGCGACTGCGCCTGCGCGGAGACCTCGGCCTGCCGGGTCCGGGTCCCCACCTCGCCGATCATCGCGTTGTAGGAGCCCTCGAGGGTGGCGGTGTCGCCGGACAGGAAGCGGGCGTCCTGCAGACCGGCCAGCCTCAGCGCGTTGGTGTTGTCGCCGACCGGAATCGCGGTGTCATCGTCGCCCGCGTCCGCCGCGGCGATACCGCGGGGATCGTCAATCGCGGTGCCAATCTGCGCCGCGGCGGTGCGCGTGGGCCGGATCAGGAAGCTCTCGCCCTGATCCAGTCCGCTGGTACCGATGCTCAGACCCGCCACCACCAATTCATTACCGGGATCCGACTCGCCGACCACCCGGTTGCTGGAGGTGTTTCGCAGCTCCCACTGGTCCCCGTTGAAGCGCAGCCGGTAGTCGTCGCCGGTGAGTTCACCGACGTCGCCGATCGCCACCGCGGGCAGCGCACCGGAGCCGCTGCCCCGGACCTCCACTGCGGGCTCGAGGAAGAAGGGTCCACCCGGCTCCCCATTCAGGTCCCGGCCCGCTGCGTGCTGCGCATTGAACTCCCGCGCCAGCCCCTGGGCGATCAGCCCGAGATCGTTCTGCGCCCGGTCCAGCAGGGAACCGCGGACCTCCAGCAGCGCGCCGAGACGGCCGCCGGTCATGAACCGGCCGATGTCCGCCACCGCGCCGCCGGATCCCGCGAGGCCGACATCGACCTGCAACGGATCCTCGCCCAGTGGCCGGGCGACGAGCTCGGAGGCGTTGCTGCCGATCACCAGGCTCTGGCCATTGCCCGCGAAGACGTTGAGCGCACCGTCGTCCTGGGCCACGGTGGTCACGTTCACGTGTTCCGCCAGTTCGCGCACCAGCCGGTCGCGCTGGTCGAGCAGGTCGTTCGGGGCGGCACCGCCGGCGCGGCCGGTGGCCGCAACGATGCCGGCATTCACCTCGGCCAGCGACTCCGAGATCCCGTTGATCTCGTCCACGGTGGTCTCGATCTGGCCGTTGACCAGCGCGCGCTGGTCGTCCAGCTGCTGGTGGAGGGAGCCGAAGCGGCCGGACAGGGACTCCGCCTCCGCGATCATCACCTGGCGTGCCGGCACGGAGGTGGGATCGGTCGCCACGTCCTGCGCGGCGGCAAAGAAGCGCTGCAGTCCGGCCGCCAGTCCGGAATCGGGATTCGCGAGCAGGGAGTCGACCCGTTTCGCGTAGTCGTGCAATACCGAGGACTGCTCGTTCGAAGAGGTCGCGGTGCGCAGCTGGTTCTCCACGAACTGATCGAAGACGCGGTTCACCCCGCCGACCTCGACGCCCTTGCCGATATAGGCGTTGCCCGCGAACTGCGGCTCACGCGTGTTCAGGTCCACGCGCTGGCGACTGTAGCCCTCGGTGCCCGCATTGGCGATGTTGTGGCCGGTCGTCGACAGGCCGCGCTGGAATGCGGCGAGACCGGAGGTGCCGATGCTCAGGATATCGCTACCCATTGCGGCGCTCCCGGCAGTCCCGGCTGGAGACCCTCAGGCTGTGCATACCGTGCTCCTCATCATCCACTTGTCGGCCCGGCGGTATCGGGCTTGAGTCCAAGGGCCTGCGGCAGGGTGCCCTGCCCCAGGATGTCCAGGATCTTGTCCGCGTAGGCCGGATCGGTCGCGTAGCCCGCGGACTGCAGGCCCTGCAGGTAGCCCTCCGCATCGCCGGCCCGGGCCAGCGCGGTGCGGTAGCGCGGGTTGCCCTGCAGGAAGTCCACGTAGTCGGCAAAGCTGGCCGCGGGACTGTCGTAGGCGCGGAAGGCCGCGCGCTCCCGTTCCGGCACCCCGTTCACGTATTCGAGCGTGTTCACGTGCACGCGCGGGCCCGTCCAGCGGGCATCGGCCTTGATCCCGAAGAGGTTGTGACTGCTGGACCCGTCGGCATGCGCCATCACGTGCCGACCCCACCCGGTCTCCAGCGCCGACTGCGCCAGCAGCACCTCGGGCGCGACCCCGAGCGCGGCGCCGGCCTGCTCCGCATGCGGCCGCAGTTCCCGCACGAAGGCCTCGGGCGACTCGGGACGCCAGGGGCGGCCCGGTGCCGGCGCCTCTGCGTCTGCCGTCGGGGCGTTGCGGACCACGGCCTCGGCCGGCCACGCCGCCGTTGCCGGCACCCGTCGCTCGGGCATGCGCAGCTCCTGTGCGCCGCCGGCCTCGCCCCGGCCCGGGGCGAGATCCCGCAACAGGGACTCGCGCAGACCGATGCCCTCGCCCTGCGACATCTCCAGCGCGATCTGCTTATCGAACATCTCCCGATAGAACTGCACCCCGTCCCCGTCGATACCGCTGTCCACCGGCATCGCGTCGCGCATGCTCTTCAGCATCATCTGGATGAACAGGGCCTCGAACTGCCGCGCCGCGGCATCGGCCGCCTCCGGGGACTCCTCGCGGGCCATGCGCCGCAGGTCGGCCAGGCCCTGGAAGTCCGTGCTGGTGTAGGCGGCGGAGAGGTTGGCATTCATGGAACGGGGTCCTGGTCCGGGATTCCGCGGCCCGCTAGATCACGATCAGCTGGGCCCGCAGCGCGCCCGCCTCGCGCAGGGCCTCGAGAATGGCCACCAGGTCGCCGGGTGCCGCGCCCACCCGGTTCACCGCGCGCACGATCTCGTCGAGGGTCACCCCGGGCCCGAACAGGAACATCGGGTTCGCCTCCTCGACGGCCTCGATCTCGGTACGCGGCGTCACCACGGTCTCGCCACGGCCCAGCGGAGCCGGCTGGCTGACGTCCAGCGACTCGGTGATGGTCACGGTCAGGCTGCCGTGGCTGACCGCCGCCGCGGTGACGGTCACGTTGCTGCCGATCACCACCGTGCCCGTGCGCGAGTTCACGATCACCTTCGCCGGGGCCTCCCCCGGCTGCACCCGGATGTTCTCCAGCACCGACACGAAGCTCACGCGCTGGCCCGGGTCGAGCGGCGCGCGTACCCGCACGCTGGAGCCGTCCAGCGGCCGGGCGGTGCCGCCCCCGAGGGCGTCGTTGATCGCGTCCGAGACCCGGTTGGCGGTCGTGAAGTCGGAACGGTGCAGGTTCAGCGTCACGCTGTCGCCCTGGGCGAAGGGGCTGGCGACCTCGCGCTCCACGGTGGCGCCGTTCGGGACGCGACCCACGCTGGGCACGTTCACGGTGATGCGCGAACCGTCGCGACCCTCGGCGCCCAGCCCGCCGACCACCAGGTTGCCCTGCGCCATCGCGTAGGTCTGACCGTCCGCGCCCTTCAGCGGGGTCATCAGCAGGCTGCCGCCGCGCAGGCTGCCCGCGTTGCCGATCGAGGACACGGTGATGTCGATGGTCTGCCCGGGCTTCGCGAAGGGCGGCAGGTCCGCGTGGATCATCACCGCGGCGACGTTGCGCAGCTGCGGGTTCACGTCCGGCGGCACCGTCACGCCGAGGCGGCCGAGCATGTTCTTCAGGCTCTGCACGGTGAACGGGGCCTGGGTGGTGCGGTCACCGGTGCCGTCGAGTCCCACCACCAGGCCGTATCCGACCAGCTGGTTGTTGCGCACGCCGCCGATGGAGGCGAGGTCCTTCACGCGCTCGAGGCCCTGGGCCTGCGCCGTAAAGACCGGCGCGAGCAGCAGCACGGTCGCGAGCGAGAACAGCACCATCGGGAGCCTGGCGGTCAAGCGTTGGAAGGGCATCGTTTTCGACTCCTCAGAAGGGCCAGAAGGGGCTGCTGAAGAAACGCGTCAGCCAGCCGGGCTCGTTGCTGTCGGCCAGGGTGCCGCTGCCGCCGTAGGCCACCTGCACGTCGGCGAGCTGGGTGGACAGCACGGTGTTGTCGGCGCGGATGTCGACCGGCCGCACCACCCCGCGCAGGCGGATGTATTCCTGGCCCTGGTTGATCCGGATCCACTTCTCGCCCCGGATCACCAGGTTGTCGTTGGCCAGCACCTCCGCCACCGTCACGGTGATGTTGCCATCGAGCTGGTTGCTCTGCGCGCTGTCGCCCTGGCCGCCGAAACTGCGCGAGTTCTCGATGCGGTTGTCGAGGATCGGGCGGCCGTTCACGGTCACGTCGCCACCGAACAGCGTCGGACCCGGCAGCTCGATGCTGCTGTCCTTGCTGGTGCTGGTGTTCGCGGACTTGCGGGCCTGAGTGCGCTCGACCAGGCGCACGGTCAGGATGTCCCCGACCTGCCGGGCCTTGTCGTCGTCGAAGAGTCCGCTCCGCTGGCTCACCTGGAAGATCGCGCCGTTGTTGTGTTCCGGTGGCACCGGGGCCGCGGGCGCAACCGGCTGGAAGGCCGGGTCGTCGCCGCGCACCGCCCCGTGCGGTCCGGAGGCGCAGGCACCGAGCAGCAACGGCAGCAGCAGCGCCAGCAACAATCGTGTGTTGGTTCCCCATGGGGCGGTCATCGCGGCAACTCCTATCGGCCGAGGTTGTTGTTCACGTACTGCAGCATCTGGTCGGCGCTGGAGATCGCCTTGGAGTTCATCTCGTAGGCCCGCTGGGTCTCGATCATGCTGACCAGCTCCTCGACGGTGTTCACGTTGGAACCCTCGAGGAAGCCCTGCACCAGCCGGCCACGCCCGTCGAAGCCCGGGGTTCCGGTCTGGGGGGCACCGCTCGCGGCGGTCTCGGTGAAGAGGTTCTGGCCGATCGGCTGCAGTCCCGCCGGGTTAATGAAGTCGGCGAGCTGCAGCGCGCCGACCTCGATCGGGGCCGGGTTGCCCGGTACCAGCGCGCTGACGGTCCCGTCCTCCCCCACGGTGACGCTCGATGCGCCCTCCGGGAGCACGATGCCCGGCAGCACCTCGTGGCCGGCGGCCGTGACCATCTGACCCTCGCTGTTCAGCTGGAAGCCGCCGTCGCGGGTGTAGCCGAGATTGCCGTCCGGCAGCAGCACCTCGAAGAAGCCGCGGCCTTCGATGGCGACATCCAGCGAGTTGTCGGTCTGCGTCATGTTGCCCTGGGTGAAGGTCTTCTCGGTGGCCACCGTGCGCACCCCGGTGCCCAGCATCAGGCCGGATGGCAGCTCGGTGTTCTGGGCCGTCTGCGCGCCCGCCTGCCGGACCGTCTGGTAGATCAGGTCCTGGAACACCGCGCGGTCCTTCTTGAAACCGGTCGTGTTCACGTTGGCCAGGTTGTTCGAGATCACGGACATGCGCGTCTGCTGCGCGTCGAGTCCGGTCTTGGCAATCCACAGGGCCTTGTTCATGAGTACGTCCCCTTGTCGGTACTTCGTTGTGCCGGCACCGTCAGCTCAGGCGCAGCAGACCCGCCGAGGCCGCGTCGTTGTCCTCCGCGGTCTTCATCATCTTCACCTGCATCTCGAAATGCCGTGCCAGGTCGATCATCCGGACCATCGCATCGACGGTGTTCACGTTGCTGGCCTCCAGCATGCCGCTGACCAGGTTGACCCCGGCATCCGGTGGCTGCTCCAGCCCCTCGGCATGACGGATCAGCCCGTCCGTGCCGCGGACCAGCTCCGCCGGGTCCGGGTTGACCAGCTTGATGCGGTCGACACGGGCCAGGGTGTTCGCCTCCTGCCCGAGTGGCTGGATGCTGATGGTGCCGTCGGAGCCGATCTCCAGGGTCTGGAAGGGCGGAATCGCGACCGGGCCGCCGTCTCCGAGCACCGGCAGCCCGGTGCCCGTGGTCAGCTGGCCCATCGAGTCCACGCGCAGGTCGCCGGCCCGCGTGTAGGCCTCGCCGCCGTCCGGCGCCTGGACCGCGATCCAGCCGCGGTCCTGGACCGCCACGTCGAGGTCGCGCCCGGTCGCCTGCAGCGGCCCGGGACTCAGGTCCACGCGCATGTCCTCGGCCACCGCGTAGGTGCGGGTCTCGTGCACCGGTCCGCTCACGTGCCGGCTGGAAAACGCGTCCAGCGAGGCCTTGAAGCCGGTGGTGCTGGCGTTGGCCAGGTTGTCCGTATTGCGCGCCTGCGCCAGGGCCGTCTCCCTGGCCCCGGACATCGCGACATACAGCATGCGATCCATGATCGGCTACCCCGCCTAGCGAATGTTGATGATCGTCTGGGTGACGGTATCGGCGGTGGAGATCACCTGGGCATTGGCCTGGAAGTTGCGCTGCGCGGTGATCAGGTTCACCAGCTGTTGCGCGATGTCCACGTTGGAGGCCTCGAGGCCGCCCGACTGGATCATGCCGAGGCCGCCCTCGCCCGCCTCGCCCCGAATCCTCTCGCCCGCCGCGAAGGTCTCGCCCCAGACGTTGTCGCCCATCTGCTGCAGCCCCTGGGGATTGGCGAAGTCGGCCAGCGCGACCTTGCCGAGCGACTGCGCCTGCCCGTTGGTGAAGCGGGCAAACACGACCCCGCCGGCGTCGATGTCGATGCCGCTCAGGCTGCCGGTGCTGAAGCCGTCCTGGCTCAGGCTGGTCACGCTGAAGGAGTCGCCGAACTGCGTGGCCGCGCCGAGATCGAAGCTGATATCGAGGTCTTCCGCCCCGTTGTCCAGCGGGTACGCGCCGAAATTCAGGAGCGCGTCGCTCTCGAGTTCTCCGCGGCTGTTGAAGTTCAGCGGCTGCGCGTCGCCGACCTGTGTCCCGTCAACTCCCAGATAGGCATTCCATTCGCCCTCCGTGGGATTGGCGCTCCGGAAATAGAGCGTGGCCTCCTGGGACTGACCCAGCGAATCGTACGCGGTCACCGTCGTCGAATGGTTGAAGCTCGTCGGGTCGTCGATGGCAAAGGGGCTGGTCGGGGGTTCGGCTCCCGACGGCAGATTGAGCTGGGCCTCGACCCGTTCGGTAGCGCGCGGCGGCGCCTCGGAGGTGTCCAGTCTCAGGTCTTCCATGCTGGAGAGATCGAAGGAATCCAGGGCCTCGCCCTGCTGCGGATAGACCTGGAGGCGATGCCCCTGGTTGTTCACCACGTTGCCGTTGCGGTCCACCTCGAAGTTGCCGGCACGCGTGTAGGCCGGTGTCCCGGCGTCGTTGAGGATGAAGAACCCGTCCCCGCTGATCGCCATGTCCAGGTTCTTGCCGGTGGAGTCAATGTTGCCCTGGGTGAACTGCTGGTTCACCGCGGACAGACGCACACCGGAGCCGACCGCGGTCTTGCTGACGCCGCCCTGGGACACCGCGAAGACGTCGGCGAACTCGGCCCGGGATTCCTTGAAGCCCACCGTGCCCGAGTTGGCGATGTTGTTGCCGGTGGTGCGAAGGTCCGCGGATGCGGCGTTCAGGCCGCTCAGTGCTGTACGAAATGACATGTCCTGTCTCCTGTGCAATGCGCGATGGAACGGAGGTCCCGCGGACCCCGTCAGCCGATACGTCGTACCTTGGAAAAGTCGATCTCGCCCAGGCCCTGGACCGTGAGCGTCAGCGAGCCGTCCCGGTTGCCCAGCGAGACGCTCTCGACCCGGGACGCGAGGAACATCTCCAGCGCCTCGGTGCGGCCCGCGTCCCGGGTCTCGGCGCGGAATTCGTAGACGCCCGCAGGGGCGACCTCGCCGGACTCGTCGCGGCCGTCCCACCGGAACTCGGTCAGACCCGCCTCCTGCGGCCCCAGCGCCATGCGGCGCACGAGTGCACCGCTGGCGTCGTAGACGCCGACCACCAGATCGCTGGTGGAGGACGGCAGCTCGGCCGCGCCCCACTGGCCCTGTGCCGGATCGACGATCGACATCTCCACCGGGACCATCACCTCGCGATCCACCAGACCGGCCGCCTGCAGGGCCTGCCCGGAGTAGACCGACCCGGTCAGGTCCTGAAACGATTTCTGCAGGTCCTCGATGCCCGAGACCGTGCCGAACTGCGCCAGCTGGCCAAGGAATTCGCCGCTCTCCATCGGCTGGAACGGGTCCTGGTTCTCCAGCTGGGTGGTCATCAGCTCCAGGAAATCGCCCTGGCCGAGCCGGTCCTTGCCCTTCTCCGCGGGCGACGGCTCCCGGGTGAGTCCCAGATTTGCCAGCAGATCGTTGTCAATCGCGCTCATCACTCACCCCGCTCACTGTTGTTGCCCCAGCTGCAGCGTGCGCAGCAGCAGCTGCCGGGTGGTGTTCATCACCTCGACGTTGTTCTGGTAGGAACGCGACGCGGAGATCATGTTGGCCATCTCCTCCACCACGTTCACGTTGGGCTTGTACACGTAGCCCTCTTCGTCGGCGAGCGGGTGCTGGGGCGCATACTCGGCCCGAGGCTCGGCCTGGCTCTCGAGAACGCCGGCGACCTGCACGGAGGCGGTGCCATTGCCCCCCCCGATGTCCTGCAGTACCGATTCGAAGACCGGGTGCCTGGCCCGGTAGGCCTGGTCCGGGGTCCCGCTCGTGACCTGGGCATTGGCCATGTTGCTGGCCACCGTATTGAGACGGACCGACTGGGCGCTGAGCGCCGAGCCCGAGACCTCAAAGAGTTTGAACAGGTTGCTCATTGATTGTTACCTCCACCCAGGGCGTTGCGGAGACCGCGGAAGCGCGCGTTCAGGAAGTCCAGACTCGCCTGGTACTGCACCGCATTCTGGGAAAACGCGGCCTGTTCGAGCTGCGGATCCACCGTATTGCCGTCCAGCGACGGCTGGCTGGGGACACGGTACTGCGGTTCCATCCCATGCCCCGCCGCGCCCGTGGAAATGTGCGCTGCGTGGGTACGCCGAATCGCCAGGCCCTGGCCCTGCTGCACGTCTCCCAGCGCGGCCCGGAAGTCGATGTCCCGCGCCTTGTAGTTCGGGGTGTCCGCGTTCGCGAGATTCGACGCCAGCACTTCCAGCCGGCGGGAGCGCACCTGCAGCGCTTCCGCGTGGATTCCGAGGGCCTTGTCGAAGGAAAGGGCCATGGCACAACACCTCATAGCGAGTCTGCCGAATCAGAAGCAAAGCATGTGCCAATTATTAAAAACCCGGATTTCAGTAGCTTGCGTTATCCACGCACGACAACACGGCGCCGAGGCGGCAAGATTCCGCCACTTCGGGCCGGGCACCCCGCTGCGGCAACGAAGTCTTGACGCCTGCGGGGCGTGCAAGAACGGGGGGAGGAACGGGGACAGATTCGAGGAACGGGGATAGATTCATGAATCTGTCCCCTTGCGGTGTTTGCCTCCTCTGCCCGCCCGGGACCCTCCGTTGCGGCAGGTTCATGCCCCGCCATGCCGGCCCCTGCGGCAAGGCCTTGCCGCAGCGGAGCGCATCGGCAGGCGCGGGCGTCCGCAGGGCGGTACCCCTCCCGTCCTCCCGACCGGCGACTCAAGTTTCCCGGGACAGCGCCGCCAAGCCCCACGTAGCCCAGACAGCCACGCTGACATGGAGAGGAACCATGGAAGAACGCCAACTGCCCGCCGCCGTCTCGACCCTTCCCGCGTATCACGAGATCCCCGAAATGACGGCTGGCGCCGCGCTGCTGGGTTTCCTGCCGGCCTTCCGCGACCTGGAGACCCAGGAGGTTCATCTGTCGGTGAACGAGGACGGCAAGCTGGCCTCGGTGCACCTGCTGGAGAACCTGCCGGACCACTGGGTGATCGAACGCGACGAGGCCGGGCGCATCACCGAGCTGAAGGACGGTATCGTCGCCGGCTTCATGCGCCACGAGCATTTCTACACCCGGGCCGACCTCGCGCGGCTGCCCTGGGACGCCTGAGGCCCCGGCGTCAGTCGGCGATCCGTTCCAGGCTCAGGAAGCGGTTGCGATCGTCGCAGCGCAGCAGGAACTCTCCGCTCACGCCCTGCGCGGTCACGTGCGGCCGCAGCAGGCGTGCCGGCATCTGGACGCTGGTGCCGTCCCGGGCCGTTGCCAGCAAGACGCTGGCGTCCCCGCGGTAATAGAGCATCATCTCGGCGGGGGAAATCGAGAGCCGCAGCCGGAATTCCCTCATGGTCCGCGCGCTGCCTCCCCGCGCCCGCCCGCCTGCCGGGAGGCGGGCCCGGCGCCCCGGAGCCCGAGCGCCGGGGGCAGCGCAGCGGGATCACTCGGCCGGTCCGGCGATGTGCCCATGCGCCTTCTCCGCATGGCCACTGACCGACCCGGCGGCCCTGCGCATCGCGGCAGGGCGTGCCGGGGAAATTCGGGACCTGACAGCAAAAAGGCACCCCGGAGGGTGCCCTTGCAGATGATGTGGCGGAGCGGACGGGACTCGAACCCGCGACCCCCGGCGTGACAGGCCGGTATTCTAACCAACTGAACTACCGCTCCGGATCTGGGAAGATTCTCTCTGGTGGGTGCTGACGGGATCGAACCGCCGACATTCGCCTTGTAAGGGCGACGCTCTACCAGCTGAGCTAAGCACCCCTAAGTTGATCAACCTTGAGCTGAGCAACCTGGGAAAGCCCTCTAGTTTACGCGATCCTTCAGGGCTTTGCCAGCCTTGAAGGACGGGGTCTTCGAGGCCGCGATCTGGATCGTCTCGCCGGTACGGGGGTTGCGACCGCTCCGCGCCGGGCGCTCACGAACCATGAAGGTGCCAAAGCCCACCATGGACACCTGCTGGCCCTCGGAGAGGGCATCCCCCACGACGCTCGTCATGGCATCAATCACCCGGCCCGCCTGGGCCTTCGGTACATCAGCTTCTTCGGCAATGGCTTCGATCAGTTCGGACTTGTTCATGCGCAGGATTCCTTTTTATGCATGTTGTATTCGCAAGCAGACGACGGCCAGTCAGGGATGGGACGGCAAAACCCACCCGATGCCGCCCGGTAACAGTGTGTCGTTGCTCCCCTATTCTTGTATTGCGGCCTGGAGATGGCAAGCGCGCCACCGCAGGCACTGTTGGGCGCAAAAAAATCGGCCGCAAACGAATCATAGACGTCTGAGGCCGATTTTTACACGGTTTGCCGCGTCTTTCAGTGGTGGCGCACGTTCCTGCGCCGGGACTCGCCGCCGCGCTTGGTCACCTCGGGCACCTTCGGCGAGGGCTCGCTGTTCACTGCCTCCGGCATCTGGGTCAGGGCCACCGACAGCACCTCGTCGATCCAGCGCACCGGACGGATGTCCAGCTTCGCCTTGATATTCTTGGGAATATCGACCAGGTCCTTCTCGTTCTCCTCGGGAATGAGCACGACCCGGATGCCGCCCCGGTGCGCCGCCAGGAGCTTTTCCTTCAGCCCCCCGATCGGCAGGACCTGGCCCCGAAGGGTGATCTCGCCCGTCATCGCCACGTCGGCGCGCACCGGGATGCCGGTGAGCGCCGAGACGATCGCCGTGCACATCCCGATGCCGGCACTGGGGCCGTCCTTCGGCGTGGCGCCCTCCGGCACATGGATGTGCAGGTCGGACTTCTCGTGGAAGTTCTCCGGCAGACCGAGCGCGTCCGCGCGGCTGCGCACCACGGTGAGGGCGGCATGGATCGACTCCTGCATCACATCGCCGAGCTTGCCGGTCTGCAGGGTCTTGCCCTTGCCGGGCACCACCGAGGACTCGATCGTCAGCAGTTCGCCGCCGACCTCGGTCCACGCCAGGCCGGTCACCTGTCCGATCTGGTCGTTCTCCTCCGCGAGCCCGAAGCGGAAGCGCCGGACCCCGAGGTAGCGCTGCAGGGTCTTCGGCGTGACCTGCGTGGTCTTCGCCTTGTCCTTGCCCAGCAGGCGCTGCTTCACCACCTTGCGGCAGATCTTCGCGATCTCCCGCTCCAGCGCGCGCACGCCCGCCTCACGGGTGTAGTAGCGCACGATGTCACGCACCGCCGGATCGCCGATCTGGATCTCGTCGTCGGACAGGCCGTTCGCCTTGATCTGTTTTCCGATCAGGTAGTTGCGGGCAATGTTGACCTTCTCGTCCTCGGTATAGCCGGACAGGCGGATGACCTCCATGCGGTCCAGCAGCGGACCGGGGATGTTCATGCTGTTGGCGGTGCAGACGAACAGCGTGTCCGACAGGTCGAAGTCGACCTCCAGGTAGTGGTCGCTGAAGGTGTGGTTCTGCTCCGGATCCAGCACCTCGAGCAGCGCGGACGCCGGATCGCCGCGGAAGTCCATCGCCATCTTGTCGATTTCGTCGAGCAGGAACAGCGGGTTGCGCACGCCCACCTTGGACAGGTTCTGCACGATCTTGCCCGGCAGCGAACCGATGTAGGTCCGGCGGTGGCCCCGGATCTCCGCCTCGTCGCGCACGCCGCCCAGCGCCATGCGGGAGAACTTCCGGTTGGTCGCGCGCGCGATCGACTGACCCAGCGAGGTCTTGCCGACGCCCGGCGGACCCACCAGGCACAGGATCGGTCCCTTCATCTTGCGCACGCGGGACTGCACCGCGAGATATTCCAGGATGCGCTCCTTGACCTCCTCGAGCCCGTAGTGATCCTCGTTCAGCACCTTCTCCGCCGCCCCGAGGTCCTGGCTGACCTTGGTCCGCTTCTTCCAGGGGACGTTGACCAGCCAGTCGATGTAGCTGCGCACGACCGTGGCCTCCGCCGACATCGGCGACATCATCTTGAGCTTGTTCAGCTCGGCCGTTGCCTTCTTCTTGGCCTCCTTCGGCATTCCGGCCTTCTCGATCTTGCGGGCCAGCTCCTCGGCCTCGTTCGGAGCGTCCTCGAGGTCTCCCAGCTCCTTCTGGATGGCCTTCATCTGCTCGTTCAGGTAGTACTCGCGCTGCGACTTCTCCATCTGCTGCTTCACGCGGCCGCGGATGCGCTTCTCGATCTGCAGCACGTCCATCTCGCCCTCGATCTGCGCGATCAGGTGCTCGAGGCGGTCCTTCACGCTGTCGATCTCAAGCACCTTCTGCTTCTCGTCGAGCTTCAGCGACATGTGCGCGGCGATGGTGTCCGCGAGCCGGGAGGCATCGTCGATGCCGGCGAGCGAGGTCAGGATCTCCGGCGGCACCTTCTTGTTCAGCTTGATGTACTGCTCGAAGAGGTTCAGGGCCGAACGCGAGAGGACCTCCATCTCGCGTTCCTCGGCACCGGGTTCTTCTTCGACCAGGCGGATCTGGGCCACGAAGTGATCACCCTCTTCGCCGAGATCCATCACCCGTGCGCGCTGCGCCCCCTCGACCAGCACCTTGATGGTGCCGTCGGGCAGGCGCAGCAGCTGGAGGATGTTGCCCAGGGTGCCGATCTCGTGCAGGTCCTTCCCCGACGGCTCGTCGATCTCCGCGCTCTTCTGGGCGATCAGCAGGACCTGCTTGTTGTCCGACATCGCGGAATCCAGCGCGCGGATCGACTTTTCGCGGCCGACGAAGAGCGGGATCACCATGTGCGGATACACGACCACGTCGCGCAGGGGCAGCACGGAAACCCGCTTCACCGGCGATTCCACGTCGTTCTGGGAGGGGGTGGTCTTCTGAGTCATGGGATACCCTCGGGGGTCGGCTGTCATTGAATGTCGAAGTCTTGGGACGCCTGCGCCGAATTCAAGGACGGGCACAGGTGGTGCCGGGGATCTTCCCGGGCGAGCGCCGAATCCGTCTCTGGAATGGACCGGCCTTCGGCGCGAATGTTCGACCCGGCGCGGGACACACCGGGTGGTCGGGAAACCGCGATCGATCGGGCCCGTTGCTGGCAGCGAAGCGCGGCCCCGGTGCGCAGGGTGCCAGCAACGGCCGCTCAGGCCAGGCCGGTGCCGGGACGAAGCGTCCACCCGGCATGGAGGGGATCAATCTCTTTCCCGGTTATCACGAGTGCTCCGCCGTTGGGGAACGCCATGCCGACCGCAACACAGCGACGCGACCCTTCGCGCGCGGGGCGCGCCCCTGCGCATCGTGGCCCCGTGGGGCGCCGCTCGCGCGCGAGCAGGACGGGCGGACCGGCGCCTCCCCGGACCTCAGGAATCCGAGGCCGCCTGCTTCGCGAAATTGGCGTTTTCGTAGATCAGATAGGGGTCTGCGTCGCCCCGGATCACCGCCTCGTCGATCACCACCTTGCTGACGTTCTCCATCGACGGCAGCTCGTACATGGTATCGAGCAGGATGTTCTCCATGATCGAGCGCAGGCCGCGTGCGCCGGTCTTCCGGTCCATCGCCTTGCGCGCGATCGCGCCGAGGGCGTCCTCCCGGAACTCCAGCTCCACGCCCTCCATCTCGAACAGGCGCGCGTACTGCTTCACCAGCGCGTTGCGGGGCTGGGTCAGGATCGTAACCAGCGCGGGCTCGTCCAGTTCCTCCAGCGTCGCCTGCACCGGCATGCGGCCGACGAACTCCGGGATCAGGCCGTAGCGCACCAGGTCCTCCGACTCCAGACGGGTCAGCCAGCCGGCCCCGGAGAGGTCCTTGTCCTTCGCCCGCAGCTTCGCGGAAAAGCCGATGCCGCCCTTCTCCGAGCGCTGCTGGATCACCTTCTCCAGGCCCGAGAAGGCCCCGCCGCAGATGAAGAGGATGTTGCGGGTGTCCACCTGCAGGAACTCCTGCTGCGGGTGCTTGCGTCCACCCTGGGGCGGCACCGACGCCGTGGTGCCCTCGATCAGCTTCAGCAGCGCCTGCTGCACGCCCTCGCCCGACACGTCGCGGGTGATCGACGGGTTGTCCGACTTGCGCGAGATCTTGTCGATCTCGTCGATGTAGACGATCCCGGTCTCCGCCTTTTCGACGTCGTAGTCGCTCTTCTGCAGCAGCTTCTGGATGATGTTCTCGACGTCCTCGCCCACGTAGCCCGCTTCGGTCAGCGTGGTGGCGTCGGCGATCGTGAACGGCACGTTCAGCACGCGCGCGAGCGTCTCTGCGAGCAGCGTCTTGCCGGAACCGGTGGGGCCGATCAGCAGGATGTTGGACTTCGACAGCTCGACGTCGTCCTTCCCGGACTTCGCCTCCAGGCGCTTGTAGTGGTTGTAGACGGCCACCGACAGGATCTTCTTCGCGGAGTCCTGGCCGATCACGTATTCGTCGAGGATGCCGCGGATCTCCCGGGGTTTCGGCAGCGAGTCGCGCTCGGCGTGACTCGCCTCCTGCATCTCCTCGCGGATGATGTCGTTGCAGAGCTCCACGCATTCATCGCAGATGAACACGGAAGGCCCGGCAATGAGTTTCCGCACCTCGTGCTGACTCTTGCCACAAAAGGAGCAATACAGCAGCTTGCCGTCGTTGCGCGGGGATTTTTCGTCGCTCATCCGTTTGCCTCGGTATGCAAAACTTGCAGGTTCAACATGCCCCGTTTACCACCCCGATGCAAGCGAGCGGCCAACCCATCGGGTTGGACAGGCTATTTTTTCGGTTTTGCATCGCGCTGTTCCAGAACATGGTCGATCAGCCCGTATTCGCTCGCCTCCGGCGCGGTCATGAAGCGGTCGCGTTCGGTGTCGGCGCGAATGGTCTCCACCGACTGTCCGGAGTGCCGGGCCAGGATCTGATTCAGCTCCTCGCGGATCTTCAGGATCTCGCGGGCGTGGATGTCGATATCGCTGGCCTGACCGTGGTAGCCCCCCAGAGGCTGGTGGATCATCACCCGGGAGTGGCGCAGGCAGTAGCGCTTGCCGGCCGCGCCCCCGGCCAGCAGCACCGCGCCCATGCTCGACGCCTGACCGACGCAGAGCGTGCTGACGTCGGGCTTGATGAACTGCATGGTGTCGTAGATCGCCATGCCGGCGGTAACCGCCCCGCCGGGGGAATTGATGTACAGGTTGATCTCCTTGTCCGGGTTCTCCGACTCCAGAAACAGCAGCTGGGCCACGATCACATTGGCCATGTAGTCCTCGACCGGCCCGACACAGAAGACCACGCGGTCCTTCAGCAGACGGGAGTAGATGTCGTAGGCACGTTCCCCGCGGGAGGTCTGCTCCACGACCATGGGCACGAGGTTCAGGGCCTGGGTATGCTGGGCCCCTGCACCGGCAGGCGGTTGCGTCATTCGTTCGTCTCCTTGTTGGGATTCATCAGCGCGTCGAAGCTGCCGGGCTTTTCGGTGACCTGCGCCTTCTCGAGCACCCATTCCACCACCTGATCCTCGAGCACCAGCGATTCCAGCCCGGCCATCGCCTGCGGCTGGGACCGATAGTGCCGCTTCACCTCTTCGGGTTGCTCGTAGGTCTGGGCAACGGTCTCGAGTTCCGCCTCGAGACGCTGCCGATCGAGCTCGATCTTCTCGGCGTCCAGGATCGCCCGCACCACCAGACCGAGCCGCACCCGGCGTCCGGCCTCTTCCTCGAACAGGGAATCCGGCAGCGGCTGTGTCTGGCTGGCGCCGCCGAAGCGCTGCTCGGTCTCGGCACGGAGACGATCGATCTCCTGCTTCACCAGGCTCGCGGGTAGCTCGAAGTCGTGCTTCTCGACCAGCGCGTCCATCACCTGCTGCTTAACCAGACCCTTGATCTTCTGGGCCAGTTCCCGGCCCATGTTGGCCCGGACCTCCTCACGCAGCTTCTCCACGTCCCCGTCCGCGATGCCGAAGGCGCGCGCGAAGTCCGCATCCACCTCGGGCAGGCGCGGTTCCTCCACCTTGTGCACCTTCAGCGCGAACTGCACGGTCCGCCCCTTCAGGTTCTCCGCGGGGTAGTCCTCCGGGAAGGTCACGTCGATGGTCTTCCCGGTTCCCGGCTCCACGCCGACCAGCTGGGACTCGAAGTCCTTCAGCAGCCGCCCGGCACCGACCTCGACCGCGAAGCCCTCGGCCTGCCCGCCCTCGAAGGGCTCACCGTCCAGGGTGCCGTTGAAATCCAGGGTCACGCGGTCGCCCTCGGCGGCGGGTCGCTGAACCTCGACCCATCGCTGCTGCTGGCGGCGCAGGGAGTCGATCACCCTGTCCACATCCGCGGAATCGATCTCGGCGACGGGCCGTTCGATCGTCACATCCGACAGATCCGCCACCGAGACCTCGGGAAACACCTGGAACGAGGCCACGTATTCGATCGGCTGACCCGGCTCCATCGCCTTCGGCTCGATGTTCGGCCCGCCGGCCGGCATCAGCCCCTCCTGTTCGATCGCCTCGCGGAAGCTCTCCTGCAGGGCCTCGCCCAGGACCTCCTGGAACACACCCGCGCCGTAGCGCTGCTGCACGATCTTCAGTGGGACCTTGCCCGGTCGGAAACCGTCGATCCGAACCCGCCGGCTCAGCGCCCGCAGACGCTTCTCCACCTCCGAGTCAACCCGGTCGGGGGGAAACTGCACCGTCATCCTGCGGTCCAGGGCGCCGGTGGATTCGACAGAAACTTGCATCAGATGGCCTCGTGTAAGATCTGGGATTCGGTAGGGAAGTCCGCGTGACCCGCACCTTCGGGCGTGGTCAGATGGACGGCATGGTGCGAAAGGAGAGACTCGAACTCTCACGGGTTTCCCCACTGGAACCTAAATCCAGCGCGTCTACCAGTTCCGCCACTTTCGCGTAGCTGTGTTGAAGATGACCCGCCAGTTTAGCGCGTGGCGGGTTTTACGTCACTCCGGGCTCGGCCAGCCCCCTGCGGGCACGGGCCCTTGTGGGAGCGGCCCCTGCGGGAGCGGGC
>NZ_JAWLHP010000052.1:17681-22216 GCF_041690275.1 Thioalkalivibrio sp. | reverse complement strand
GGGCCATCGCGGCCAGAGGCCGCTCCTACGCGGGCCGGGGCGAACGCACCAGGTGGCCAGCCCTCTGGGCGATTCCGCGCCTGCCGGATCCCATCCCGCTCGTCAATGCCCGGGTTACCAAGGGCTGTCCGGACTCGCCGGCGGCACTCAGCTCGCGGACTGGCTTGCCTCTTCCCCGAAGCGATCTTCCAGGTAACGGATGATGTCCCCGGATTCGTACATCCACTCGACGCTGCCGTCGGGCTGGGCAATGCGCAGGCAGGGGACCTGCGCCTTGCCGCCGCCCTCGATCAGGGCGTCGCGGTGTTCGCCTGCATGCTGGGCGTTGCGCAACTCGATGTTCAGTGCCAGACGCTTCATCGCGCGGCGCACCTTCACGCAGAAGGGACACGCGGGGAACTGGTAGAGAGCGAGTTCGCTGGTCTCGGCATCGACCCGGGCCTGATCCGCCGGGTCGCGTTCGATGCTCTTCGGTGTGGTCAACTTGTCTCCCAGCAGAAGGAAGGGGGTGAGGACCGTCCGCAGCGTGCGGAAGAAGTACCGGATAAGGATGCGCATGGCCGCAGAGGATGCCACGTCGGGCCATCGTCATCCAGTGGTGTTCCGGGCCGTCCGCGGGCCCAGGCCGGCATCGCGATCACGGCGTCAGGCTGACGATCCGGTCCGGCTGGCAATTGAGATACGCGGACGAGGCGAGCCACTCGGGATCGGGATAATAAGTGAACATGAACTGCCCGTTCTTCAGGCTGTCGACGACCACCTCCGCGATCTCGGGCCGCACGGCCGGACAACCCTGGCTGCGTCCGATGCGTCCCTGTCGCTCGATCCAGTCGGGATCGACGTAATCGGCGGCATGGATCACGATCGCCCGGTCACGCGCCCGGTCGTTCACGCCCGCCTCAAGCCCGTCCATGCGCAGCGAATACCCGTGCCGACCGAAATAGCTCTCCTGCGTGCGGAAGAGACCAAGGCTGGACTGGTGACTGCCGACCACATTGGAGAAGCGGGTCGCCTGGTTGCCGCCGGAATTCTGTCCGTGGGCGACGTAATCCTCGAGCAGCAGTTCCCTGTGCTGCAGATCGAAGATCCACAGTCGGCGTTCGGAAGAGGGGAGCGAGAAATCGACCACCGCGAGCCGGTCGGCCGGCTCTACCCCGTTGTTCACCGCACACTTCATCGCGGACACGGCCTTCTGCAGGACCTCCGGCTGTGCGGCCGGCGCCGCGCCCGACAGCGCCTGGACCAGCTGCTGCTCCCGGGAGTTGTCCGACGCAAGCGCCGGGGAGGCAACAAGGCCCGTGCTCAACAGGGCCAGCAACAGTCTGCGCATCATCATCACTCGCTTTCGTTCTCCATATCCGGTTGTTTTCTGAGGCGTGCCGTGGGCGATGCCCGTGTGTCCGCGGGTTCCGGCCGGCGGAACGGGCCGCTGCGGGACACGGTCCACTATTCAGGTATTGGCAAATCCCCGGCAGGACCTGCAGGCTGGGGGCGGAGCCTCCGGCGCGGGCCAAACAGCGCAATAGTCTAACATCCTGGTTAATGGAGAAAAATCGATTGTTCGGCTTCCGGTACACATTGCTGCTGGCGATTCTGCTGTTTCCGGCACTTCTGCCGGCCGCGGGGGCGGGCCAGACGGGGCCGAAGCAATATATCGAGGCGGCGCTGGTGCCCGCCGGAACCCAAGACGCCATGGCACGCACGGCCGGTGCCCTGGCCTGGTTCTACGCCGAGCGTGGTCATGCCCCGGCCTGGAACCGTGCGGAACGGCTGTCCGGGCTGCTCGAGGCACTGGAGGATCTCGCCCGGGACGGACTGGATCCGGAACGCTACCGGCTGTCGGAGCTCCGGGCACGGGTGGCCACCGCGGGAGATGGCGCGGCGGAGATCGCCTGCACTGATCTGATGGCCACCGAGGCCTACCTCGCCGCCTTGCTGGATCTCGCGCTGGGGCGAGTGGATCCGGATCAGGGCGAGCGGATCTGGCTGCGGGGTGACGAACCGGATGACGAATGGGAGGCGGAACGCCTGCGCGCGGTGATGCTGGCGGGCGGCATGCTGGATGACATCGAAGGGGCCTTCGATCGGGTCCGGCCATCCACCCGGCAATACCGGGGCCTGCGCGCAGGGTACGCCCGGATGATCGAGCGCGCACGCGCCCAGGACTGGCCGCGGGTGCCTTCCGGACCACTGTTGCGTGAGGGGGATCTGGATCCGCGCGTGCCTCTGTTGCGTGCGCGCCTGCAACTCGCGCCGCACACGGACCTCCCGGCGTCCGACAACGCAAACATGATGGATGCGGCGCTGGCTGCCGCGGTAGAGGCCTTCCAGGAGAGGCATGGGCTCGCACCGGACGGCATCGTGGGTCCCGACACCCTCTCTGCGCTGAACGTGCCGGCCGTCCAGCGGCTCGAACAGCTCCGCGTGAACCTCGAACGGATGCGCTGGCTTGCGCGCAGGCGCCCGGAGACCGGTGTGGTCGTGGACATCGCCGGCGCCCGGGTCGAGTACTGGCGTGAAGGCGAGGTCGTCTGGGAGGCCCGAGCCCAGGTCGGCCGGCCATCCCGACCCACCCCGCGCTTGAAATCGGAGGTGACGCACCTGACCTTCCATCCTCCCTGGACCGTGCCCCCGACCATCCTGCAGAAGGACATGCTTCCGAGGATTCGCCACGATGTTGGATACCTGGACCGCAACGGGATGAAGGTGCTGGATTACTCCGGGGCCGAACTGGATCCCGGCGAGGTGGACTGGGACCAGCCGGGTGGCATCCTGCTGCGCCAGGCGCCGGGTCCCGGGAATCCCCTCGGCAGGATCGCGATCCGCTTCCCGAACCCGTTTCTGGTGTACCTCCACGATACGCCCAGCAAGGAGACCTTTGAACGCCCCCGCCGGGCAGTGAGTTCCGGGTGCGTGCGCGTGGAGGACCCGGTGGAGCTGGCCCGCCTGCTGATCGGGGACGGCAGCGACACTGGTGCCGAGCATGTGGCCCGGCTCCTGGACGAGGGAGAGACGGCCAATTTTTACCTCACGCGTCCGGTGCCGATACTCCTCGGTTACTGGACTGCCGACGTGGCCGGGGACGGGAGTCTGCGCTTCCGGCCGGATATCTACGGGCGCGATGCGCGCATCGCCCGGGCGCTTGCGGAGCGGCCGCGGTCGGCGCGCTCGCCGCTCCAGTGCCCGGATGGCGGCGATCCGTCCTGAACCCTTGCGTGCGGGTGCCGGAAGATTCACCGGAATTCAATTCCGGGGGCAAGAATTCGCCTTCAGGGGCCAAAAGGGAGTGGCTTGCACCCTGGATCGTAGTGGAATCAAGGTTTTGCCCTGGTCCGACCCCCGGGTCCATACTGTTGAGGTCCGGGGGCGCTTGGCACGAATTGCGCCGCGTGCCGGCCCGGGAGCGCTGGCGGCGCGTCAGGAGGATTGGTCGTGACGGATGTACTCGAACTTCTCGGAAACGAGGCGGAGCACCTGCTGCAGCATGAGTGCAAGGGGATTCCGAAGGACATGCTGCAGGTCCCCGGACCCGATTACGTGGACCGCGTGGTCTCCCTGTCGGACCGCTCCCCGACGGTGATGCGCAACCTGCAGCTGATGTTCGATACCGGCCGACTGGCCGGCACCGGCTACCTGTCCATCCTGCCGGTTGACCAGGGCGTCGAGCACTCGGCCGGCGCCTCGTTCGCGCCCAACCCGATCTATTTCGATCCGGCGAGACTGGTGGAGCTGGCCATCGAGGGCGGCTGCAGCGCCGTGGCCTCGACCCTCGGCGTGCTCGGCTCGGTCTCGCGGCGCTACGCGCACCGCATTCCCTTCCTGGTGAAGCTCAACCACAACGAACTCCTCACCTATCCGGCCATTGCCGATCAGACCCTGTTCGCATCGGTGGAGCAGGCCTTCGACCTGGGGGCGGTTGCGGTCGGCACCACGGTCTATTTCGGCTCGGGGGAGTCCCGGCGGCAGATCCAGGAGGTCAGCGAGGCCTTTGCGCGGGCCCACGAACTGGGGCTGGTGACGGTGCTGTGGGCGTACCTGCGCAACGACGCCTTCAAGAAGGACGGTGTCGACTACCACGAGTCCGCGGACCTCACGGGGCAGGGGAACCACCTGGCCGCCACCATCGGCGCCGACATCGTGAAGCAGAAGCAGGCGACCAACAACGGCGGCTACAAGGCGATCGGGTTCGGAAAGACGCATCCGAAGGTGTACGACACATTGACCTCCGAACACCCGATCGATCTGGTGCGCTATCAGGTCGCGAACTGCTACATGGGCCGCGCGGGGATGATCAACTCGGGTGGCCCCTCGGGCGAGAATGACCTGCAGCAGGCGGTGCGCACCGCAGTGATCAACAAGCGCGCCGGCGGCATGGGTCTGATCTCGGGCCGCAAGGCCTTCCAGCGCCCGATGCAGGAGGGGGTGGCCCTGCTGAACCGGATCCAGGACGTCTATCTTGCGACCGATGTGACGATCGCCTGATCGGTCGACCGCCCGGCCCGGGGCCCGCGATGCCGGCCGCCCCGCGGCGCCGG
>NZ_JAWLHP010000052.1:13263-17581 GCF_041690275.1 Thioalkalivibrio sp. | reverse complement strand
GCCGGCCGCCCCGCGGCGCCGGGCTTCGATTCTGCGTGTACCGAGGAGAGGGGCCATGTTCGGTGAAAGCTTCAGCCTGTTCCGCGTGCTGGGATTCGAGATCCGGGCCAACGTGACCTGGCTCTTCCTGGCGCTGCTGGTCACCTGGTCGCTCGCGGCCGGGTTCTTCCCCTTCGTCTACCCGGACCTCACGCCTCTCACCTACTGGACGATGGCCCTGGTCGGAATGCTCGGGCTCTTTTTCTCGCTGCTGTTTCACGAGCTGAGCCATTCCGTGGTCGCGCGCGCGCACGGCCTTCCGGTCCATCGCATCACGCTGTTCCTCTTCGGCGGCGCGGCAGAGATGGAGTCGGAGCCGGAGGAGCCACGTGTCGAGTTCCGGATGGCCATCGCCGGCCCGATTGCCAGCGTGGTGCTGGGTGTCGCGTTCTACCTGCTCGCAGTGGCGATGGCGACGGTGGGCCTTCCCGAGCACGTCGCGGGCGTCGCCCGCTACCTCGGGTTCATCAACATCCTGCTCGCGATCTTCAACATGGTCCCGGGTTTTCCGCTGGACGGCGGCAGGGTCCTGCGGGCCGCCCTGTGGCAGCTCAAGGGTGACATCCGCTGGGCCACGCGCTGGGCCACGCGAATGGGCCAGGGCTTCGGGCTCCTGCTGGTGGCCCTCGGCTTTGCGAACTTCATCGCCGGCAATTTCGTCGGCGGCATGTGGTGGTTCCTGATCGGCCTGTTCGTGCACGCGGCGGCGACCGCGAGCTACAGTCAGCTGCTCACCCAGCAGGCCCTGGCCGGACGCACCGTGCGCCGCTTCATGACCGCCGACCCGGTAACGGTTCCCGCCGATGCCACCGTCGAGGAGTTTGTGGAGGAATACCTCTATCACCACAACTTCGATCGCTTCCCGGTGGTGCGCGGCGAACGACTGGTGGGCAGCATCGGTCTGTCGGAGGTCCGGGACGTGCCACGCGAGGAACGGGACCGGACGCGGGTCGAGGATGCATGCGAGGAACGGGTTAAGGAAAACACCATCGAGGCCGATATGAAGGCCGATGAGGCGCTGAACCGCATGCAGCAGTCGCGCACGGGACGCCTGATGGTCACCGAGGGGGACCGCCTCGTCGGGATGCTGGTCCTGAAGGACCTGCTGCGCTACCTCGATGTTCGGTCGGAGCTGGAACCGGACTGAGCACCGGCGCGGTTCCCGGGATCGCCCGGGCGACCGGTATCGGAGGGCACGAGGCGCGCCGGGCGGGACTTCGCCTACTATCGTGCCTACAGCCGTTGATGAAGGGGCAACAGTGTGAAGGTATCCGTCATTGTGACGCTGCTCGGGCCGGACCGTCCGGGATTGGTGAGTACGGTATCGGAACGGGCCACGGCGGCCGGGGCCAACTGGATGGAGAGCCGGATGGTGCAGCTGGCCGGTCAGTTTGCCGGTCTCGTTCGGCTCGAGGTGGACGCCAGCGGGGCCGCGAAGCTTGAATCCGCGCTCCGGGAGCTCGAGGCCGCGGGCCTGCACGTGACCATCGAACGGGGCCGCGATACCGCTGCGGGAACGCTGCATCGGGTGCAGCTTGATCTTGTCGGTCATGACCACCCCGGGATTGTGCAGGAGATCTCGGGCGTGCTGGCCCGCCATGGCATCAGCATCGAGGAACTGGAGACCGGCTGCGAGCCCGCGTCGATGACGGGCGAACTCCTGTTTCGGGCCTATGCGGAACTCGGCGTGCCGGCCGAGGCGGACCTGCATGCGGTACAGGATGACCTCGAGGCGCTGGCGAACGCCCTGATGGTGGACCTCGAGCTGCATGATGCTGGATCGGGACCGACCGAGGACGGCGCCACCGAGCGCTGAGGCGGAAGAAGGGAGTCCGGGGTTTGCTGGAACAGACCGAAAAAAACGACTGGAAACGAAAGTACCTGGACCACCTCGAGGTGCTGGAGTCCCGGGAACGGCAGTGGTCGCAGGCGGAGGCCCTCCTCCGCCAGGGTCTGAGCCGCCTCTCGCTGGCCGCCGACGGCGTTGATCCGGGCCTGGACCGCCAGCTCGACGAGCTGCGCCGGCTCCTGCGCGCAGCGGGAGAAACCGAGAGCCTGCGCGAGCCGCTGGAGCGGATCTCGGAGTCGGTCCGCCACCTCGGCGATGGCCACGCGAGTATGGAACAGGACGGCCACGGCGGCCGCGGCCTGCTGGGCAGGCTGTTCGGAAGCGAGGCGGCCTCTTTGCGCAGCCCGGGCGCAGCGGAGGGGCGGAGACTGCACATTGCGAGGAACCTCCTTCTGGAGCTGGCCGAGGACCTGCTGGGAAAGGAGAGCGCGGCCGACCTCGTGCACAGGATCGAGCAGGCCACCACCGAGGTCCAGGTCTACAACCTGGGGCACGAACTGGTCACGCGCCTGCAACCGGTGATGCGCGGGGCCGGTAACGCCCCGGCCGGTCATGGATCGCAGCCGCACGAGGTCCTGCTGCGGCTGCTCGAGCACATCGAGGTACCCGCCGAGCTCACCGGCCGGTACGAGGACATCCGGCAAATGCTCCTCGGGTCCGCTGCACCGGATCACACCGAAGAGGCGCTGATGGCGATTGCCGGCCTGGTGGCGGAAATCCGCGGCAGGGCCCACAAGGACCGGGCGGAAATCGAGTCCTTCCTGAAACAGGTGACGGAGCGTCTTGGCGAGATCGATGCCGCCTTTCAGGAAAACGTCGAGCGCCAGCGGGAAGGCTACGAGGATGGCCGGGCATTCGGCAGGAACATGGATCTGGAGGTGAAGGGGATCGAGGAATCCGTGAACCGGTCGCAGGACCTCGACTCGCTGAAGGGTGCGCTGCGCAAGCGCCTGGACGGGATACGCGCGCATGTACGGGAGCACCGTGAGACCGAGGAAAGGCGTATCTCCGATGCGGAGCGCCAGGTGGAGCGGCTGAACGAACGCCTGCAGAGCGTGCAGCACGAGTCGGACGAATTGCGGCGCCGGCTGAAGGAGGAACGCGATCTCGCGATGGTGGATCCGCTTACCGGCATCGCCAACCGCTTCGCCTATAACGAGAGGCTGCAGCTGGAGGTGGCCCGCTGGAAGCGGTATGGCTCTCCGTTGGCGATGGCGGTCTGGGATATCGACCGCTTCAAGGACGTGAACGACCGTTACGGGCACCAGGCCGGCGACAAGGCACTGGCGCTGATCGCTCAGCTGATCCGCAAGCATATCCGCGAGACGGATTTCGTCGCCCGCTACGGAGGCGAAGAGTTCGTGCTGTTGCTGCCCGAGACGGCGCTTCCGGAAGCGGTCGCGGCGGCCGAGCACATTCGCAGGGCGGTGATGGACTCCGGCTTTCACTACGCGGATGAGCCGGTGCCGATCACCATCTCCTGCGGGATCAGCGAGTTCCGCACTGGCGATACTCCGCAGGATGTCTTTGGCCGCGCGGATGCCGCGCTCTACCGCGCCAAGGCCAAGGGACGCAACCGCTGCGTCACGGACTGAAGCGGAGGCCGGTTTCCTGCCCGGTTGACGTCCCTTCCCCGGCACCCTTACGGTTGATCGAACGGCCGAGCCGGACTCCGCACCCCCGACGCCAAGGAGCCGATCCATGAGTGAGCGTATCGATACCGAGGCCCTCGACCAGCTTTTCTTCGAGGCCCGAACGCACAACGAGTGGCAGGACCGCCCGGTCAGCGACGAACTGCTGAGGGAGCTCTTCGATACCCTGCGCTGGGCGCCGACCAGTGCCAACTGCAGCCCGGCCCGCATCGTCTTTGCGAAGGGTCCCGAGGCCAAGGCGCGCCTGCTGCCCGCACTGATCGAGGGCAACGTCGAGAAGACGCGTACGGCGCCGGTGACCGCGATCATCGGTCACGACCTCGAGTTTCACGAGCATCTTCCTTACCTGTTTCCCCATACCGACGCGCGGTCGTGGTTCGTCGGCAATCAGCCGCTGATCGAGGAGACGGCCTTCCGCAACGGCAGTCTGCAGGGTGCCTACCTGATCATGGCCGCCCGTGCCCTCGGACTCGACTGCGGGCCGATGTCCGGCTTCGATCCGGACAAGGTGAACGCGGCCTTCTTCCCGGACAGCAGTGTCCGCGTGAATTTCCTCTGCAACCTCGGCTACGGCCGTCCGGAGGCATTGTTCCCGCGCAGCCCGCGTTTCGGATTCGAAGAGGTCTGCAGGATCGAATAGCGCCCGGCATGCAGGAGGCGCCGGATCGGCGAGAGCGTTCCCCTCTCCCACGAGGGTCGTAGGAGCGGCTTCCAGCCGCGATGCGGCGTTGCGTCGGGCACCCAAGGGCCATCGCGGCCGGAGGCCGCTCCCACGGGT
>NZ_JAWLHP010000052.1:6477-13163 GCF_041690275.1 Thioalkalivibrio sp. | reverse complement strand
ATCGCGGCCGGAGGCCGCTCCCACGGGGGTCGTAGGAGCGGCTTCCAGCCGCGATGCGGCATTGCGCCGGGCACCCAGGGCCATCGCGGCCGGAGGCGAATTCTCTCTTACAGCGCGAATCCGTATGATCCAAATCTGATATCTTCGCGGTGCATTGTTACCGTCACTGCGTCAGACCGCGGATCCTCCCCTAGTGACCACTGCCACGACCCCCCTGCGCCAGCGCCTCATTGCGGAGGCCCTGCGCCTGGAGGAAGACCGACTCGGCCGGATTCTGGACGATCCGGTGGCGGATGCGCGGGCCCGCGAGGCAGGCGGCGACTTCGAAGAACGGGTGGTGCGGCGCGCGGCGGAAACCGCTGCCGGGCATCGCTTCGCGGGAACCCTCGAGGGCCTGATCCAGGTCCGTTTCTGGCTGGTGTTGCTCGCGGCCGGATTGGCGCTGCTTGCCGGGATCGGCGCGGCGGCCGCGGTCTTCGGTCAAGGCGCGACCGTGAACATCGGCTGGGCCCTTGCCGCGCTGCTGGGCCTGCAACTGCTGATGCTGCTCCTCTGGGTCCTGTTCACGATCTATCGGCCGAGGGGTGGTGGCGGTGCGCTCGGAAGGGGTGCGATGGCGGTGGCTCACGGGGTCGGCCGGCGCCTGTCGCGGCGTCCCGATACCGCGGTGGTGCTGTCCGCGAGTCTCGGCCTGCTGCGCCGTGGCGGGCTGGGTCGATGGATCGCCAGCGCCCTCACGCACGGGCTCTGGGCCACCTTCTGCCTCGGGGCGGTGCTGGGCTCGCTATTCGCGCTGAGCGTGCGGCAGTACGAGTTCGTCTGGGGCACGACGCTGCTGACCGAGGAAAGCTTCGTCGCGATGGTGGGCCTGCTCGGGGCGCCGGCACAGTGGATCGGCTGGCCGGTTCCGGGCGAGCAGGTGGTGCGGGCAAGCCGGATCGGTCTCGACGGGACGGCGGGGCGGGAGTTGTGGTCGGGGCTGCTGCTCGCCTCCCTGCTCTTCTACGGGCTGCTCCCGCGGACCATCCTCTTCGGGCTGAGTCTGCTGCTGGTGCGCCGCGCCGCGCACCGGCTGCGCCTGGACACCGGCCTTCCGGGTTATGCACGTCTGTCGGATCGGTTGAGTCCCCACGCGCGTTCCATCGGCGTCGTGGACCCCGATCGGGCTCGGCAGGACGGCCCTGAAGCGCCGCCGCGTGGCCGACCGGCGCCGGTGACGGGTCCGGCGCTGCTGATCGGTCTCGAGCTGGAGCGGGATGGCGGCGACTGGCCACCACGTGTCGCGGCGGTGGACTGGATCCCGCTGGGGCGCGCGGACGACCGCGAACAGCGCAACGATGTGCTCGCCGCGTTGCGGGCACGCGCCGAACCCCCCGGCGTGGTGCTGGTCGTCTGTTCGCTCGCCCGGACTCCGGACCGGGGCGCGGAACGTTTCTTTGCCAGCCTCCGCGAGCAGACCCGTGCCCCGGTATGGGCGGTCCTGGACGAGGGTCACCGCCTGGCCGCGCGCGGAGGGCCCCGCGCGGCGCGCGTCCGCCAGTGGCAGGAGGCCGGTACGCGCGCGGGGCTCGACTACGTGCTCGAGGCCGAACTCGACGACGCTGCGCACCCGGGCACCCGGGAACTGACGGAGCTGCTGCGCCCCGGGAGCACGACATGAGCGCCATGCTCAGGGTCGCGGTCGTCGGGCACACCAACACCGGCAAGACCTCGCTGCTCCGGACCCTCTCGCGCGACGAACTCTTCGGCGAGGTGTCGGACGAGCCGGCAACAACCCGGCAGGTGGAAGGCATCCAGCTGCTGCTATCCGACGGGGAACCGGTGGTGCTGCTGCTGGATACGCCGGGCCTGGAGGACCCGGACGGCGTGCTGGACGCGCTGGACGAGTTTGCCGGCGGCGAGCGCTTCGATATGCCCGAGCGGGTTCGCCGCTTCCTGGAGTCTTCCGGGGCCGCTACGCACTACGAGCAGGAGGCGAAGGTCCTGCGCCAGATGCTTGAGGCGGATGCTGCGATGTACGTGATCGACTGCCGGGAACCGGTGCTGGGCAAATATCGCGAGGAACTCACGATCCTGACCTACTGCGCGATCCCGGTGTTGCCGGTGCTGAACTACGTCGCGAGCCCGGCCAGCCGCGAGCCCGAATGGCGCGAGCAGCTGGCCCGGCTGAACCTGCACGCGGTGGTGGCCTTCGATACCGTGGTCTTCGACGAGGCGGGCGAGCGGCGCCTGTACGAGAAGCTGCGCACCCTGCTCGATGCCTTCGACCAGTCCCTGCAGCGGCTGATCGAGGACCGGCGACGGCAGGGCGAGTGGTTGCGCCGCGCCGCGGCCGAATATCTGGCGGAGCTGCTGATCGACACCGCGGGCTGCCGCCGCGTGATCCCCGGCGATATCGAACCCGCGAAGATGCGCGAGATGATCCTGCGCAACCAGGACGCGGTCCGGCAGCGCGAACAGCGCACCGTCGACGGGCTGCTGCGATTGTTTCGCTTCAGCAGGCGGCACTACGAGCACGAGCAGTTGCCGCTCGTCAACGGGTCCTGGGGCATGGATCTCTTCAACCCGGACGCCCTGAAACACTACGGGGTCCGGATGGGCGGAGGAGCCGCGGCCGGCGCAGCCGCCGGAGCGACGCTGGATGCGGCCACGCTGGGAGCGACGCTGGGCGTGGGGACCGTTTCCGGCGCCGCGATCGGTGCGCTGCTCGGCACCTCCATCCCCCTGCGGCAACGGATCTTGGGTCGACTGCACGGCCTCTCGGAGTGGCGGGTCTCGGACGAGACCCTGCGCCTGCTGATGCTCCGGCAGATGACCCTGATCCGGGCACTGCTGCAGCGTGGCCACGCGGCCCAGGTGCCGCTGGCGACCGGGGACTCGGCCAACGCACGCCGGGCGCGGGAACCCCTGCCGGCGCCGGTGCGCGAGGCTCGCCTGAAACCCCGCTGGTCGCGCCTGAACCCGGAGCTCTTCGACCCCGCACGCGGCGACCGGCAGGTCGCGGTGCAGCGCCTGGCAGAGGAGATCCTGAGGACACTGGCCGTGGATGCGGGTGCCGGAACCGCAGACCCGGCGCGTGCGGCTGGCCTGCCAAGGCGCTGAACCGGCGATATCCGGGGTCGCGTCCAGGTCCTCCCTTAGGCGCTTGTACGGGCTATTGGGCCTGTTGCCGCAGGAAAGCGAGGACCTCGGCGCGGCGGCCGACGAACAGCGGTGCCCCGATATCGCCCTGCCGCCGAAGCGCGTGGTCGTACAGGGGATCGTAGTACTCCGCGAGCAGGGCCTCTATCCAGCCTCGGTGTGCTTCGGCGGACCCCGTCCGCGCCTGCGTGTCGAGGGCCGATTCCATCATGGAGCGCAGTTCCTGGTGCCGCGCGCCCCCGAGCCGGTTGCGGATGCGGTCCAGCGAGGCGAGCAGTTCGGCGCCCAGACGGTTCAGGGCCTGCGCCTCGCCGTGGTGCTCGGCGTATTCGAGCAGGGGTTGCAGCACGTAGTCTTCGATGGTGACCTGCACGCGGCTGTCGAGCGGTTCCTCGATAAGGACCCTGGGACCCGCCTTCATGCGCTGATAAAGCGCGGGCGGTATCAGCCGGTGTCCCACCAGCTTGCTCTCGTCCTCCAGCACCACCGGGGTCGGTCCGGTCGTCTCCTGGCGCGCCTGCAGACGCAGCAGTCGGATCGCCAGTGCGTTCTCGAAGTCGATCTGCGCCGGCTGGCCGCCCGGACGCCGCCCGAAGGCCGAGCCCCGATGTCGCGCGAGCCCCTCCAGGTCCACCGCGTGTTCCAGTCGTTCGATCACGCGGGTCTTGCCGGTGCCGCTGCGGCCGGAGAGAAGGACCAGCGCCAGCGTGGTCGCAGTCTCCTCCAGGCTCTCCAGCAGGAAGCGGCGCATCGCCTTGTAGCCGCCGCGGATCCGCGGGATCGGGCGCCCGGCCGCGGCCAGCCACTCCTGCACGATGCCCGAGCGCATACCGCCGCGGAAGCAGTAGAGTTGGCCCTCCGGATACCGCTCGCACCACTGAAGCCAGCCCTGCAGACGCGCCTCCCGCGTCTCGCCGCCGACCAGAGTGTGCCCCAGTTCGATTGCGGCTGGCTGCCCCTGCTCGGTGTAGCGCAGGCCGACTTCGTGCCGCTCCGTGTCGTCCAGCAGCGGCAGGTTGTGGGCATTCGGAAACGCGCCCTGGACGAATTCCACCGGCGCACGGACGTCCAGTAGCGGGACGTCACGCAGGAAGAGTTCGCGGTAATCGCTGGTCAGGGGTAGTGTCATGGTGGCTGGTTGCAGAGCTTATGACGTCGCCACCGATAACGCCACAGCGTCACGTCCATCATCCACGAGTTCCGTAGGGTGGGCCAGGCGAAGCGGGCCCACCGTCCTGGCCGGAGCGGTTGTTGGTGGGCACACTTCGTTTTGTCCGCCCTACGGCCCTGTGTGCCCAGGACCATCGCGGCCGGAGGCCGCTCCCACGTTGGCCCGGGCGTTGTGGGAACGGCCTCCGGCCGCGATCGAGCGGCGCGGGCAGAAAACCACACCCCGCAAGCCTGAGCAGCCTAGAGCGGGTCAGGCGCAGCGCGCCCAGCGCGCTGGTTAGCCCAGCAGCGCGTACAGCATCAGCCCCACCAGGATTACGCCCAACAGGTTGATCACCACGCCATAGATCCGTCCGGCCCTCAACAGGCCGGGCTTGACCGGATCCACCTCGATCTCCTTCAACCGGCCTTCGCGCTGGAGTCGCGCGTACTCATCCCTACGCTCCGTGCGCAGTTCCTCTTCGGTGACGTATCCGGTGAACATGACCGTGTCCATCGGGAATTTCTCCGCGCGCAGATTGTTGTGGAACAGGTGAATGGTGAAGATGAAGCCCACCGCAAGCACGGCCTCCAGGCCGTGAATCACCGAAGCGAGATTCAGGGTCCAGCCGGGCAGGAAGCGGGTGAAGAATTCGGGGAACCACAGGACAAGGCCGGAGCCGCCGATGATGGCCATGCCCCAGAACACGGCCCAGTAGTCGAACTTCTCCCAGTAGGTATAGCGCTCGAAGCGGGGTGGCTCGCCCTTGCCGAGGAAGTACCGGACGTTCTGATAGACGTCACGGACATCGCGGGGTTGCGGGACCATGGAGTAGGGACCCCAGAGCATGCCCAGGTCCCGGTCCACGATGATACGACGGAAGACCCTCCCCAGGTGCCAGACGAAGAGTACGATCATCACCAGCGCGAAGAAGCGATGCAGGAACCCGGTGGCCTCGAATCCGCCCATGCTGTGGGCGAGCCAGCGAGCCCACGGCTCCTGACTGTAGAGCAGGGGCAGCCCCGTGATGGCCAATCCGATAAAGCTGATTCCCAGCCCGATGTGCCCGATGCGCTCGGCCTTGCCGAAGCGACGGTACAGCCGCTGCCGGTCCGCCGCAGGCGCCACCTCCGAGGCCGCGGACACCGGGTCGGCGGATGGCGATACGGTATCGGTCGTTTCCTGCATCGTGTGGCTCTCCTTCCTAATTCAGCTTGCTGTCGTCGTCCGATCCGGACCGGTGGCCGAAACGCCACGCGAACGCATTCCGCCAGCCTCGCCATGCCCATAGGAGGGTGTGCAGCCCGAACACGCCGAAGACACCGATCAGGAGCCCGTGCATGAACACGGTGGCCCAATAGAGCAGTGGCTCGCCCTCCCGATCGCGATAATTCGCGTGCGGGTCGTACCGCACATAGTTCTCGTTGAGGTTGCTGTGGCAGTTGCCGCAGGTCTCCATCAGGTTTTCAGGGGCGATAGGGGAGCGCGGGTCGCTGCTCGGAAGGACCTCGTGGGCCCCGTGGCAGTCGGCGCAGGCCGCGACACGGACGAAGCCGAGTGACGTGACCTTGCCGTGGAAGGTGTCGCGGTAGGTGAGGGTTTCCTTTTCGTGACAGGTGCCGCATTCCTGGATGCCCTGCAGCTTCCACGTGGGCGTATCGGTAGCCACGGTCAGGTGGGGCGAGTGGCAGTCCACACAGCCCGGTGCCGCGGTATCGCCGCCCTGCTGGAGGCTACCGTGGCGCCCGCGCGTGAACGCGTTCTTCGTCCCCTCGTGGCAGCTGCCGCACATGTTCGCGACGTTCTCGGGGGCGACAAGACTGTCCGGGTCCTGGGCGGGGCGCACGGCGTGCACCCCGTGGCAGGTGACGCAGCTCGGCGCGACGCGCAGGCCCTTTTGCACCAGTCTTCCATGGATGCCGTCCGCGTAGTCCCCCGCGACCCAGCGGTTCAGGTGCTCCACATGCGCCTGGGGATCGAAGTCCTCACTGGCCGTGTGACATTGGGAGCAGGTGGCCGCGACGTTCAGGTGATAGACCTTGGACTGCGGGTCCGAGGCCGGAAGGATGTCGTGGCTGCCGTGACAGTCGGCGCAGGAGGCGCCCGGATCCCCTTCGCCGCCCCCGTGGGGTCCCAGCTGATGGCGCTCGTTCGCGGCCTCGTGGCATTGCCCGCAGCTGGCCGGTTCGGGTTCGCCCCGGTGCGGAGCCCGCCGCGCGAAGTCGTCCCGGTGGCAGGAGACGCAGCTGACCCCGGCGTCCGCGTGCACCGCCTGCGAATCCTGGATATGTTGCGCCACATCCTCATGACAATTGATGCAACGCCGGTCGGCCGGGCTGAAGGACGCTGATCCGAATGCCGGAAGTAAAAGCCCCGACAAAATGGCGGTCGCCAG
>NZ_JAWLHP010000052.1:5023-6377 GCF_041690275.1 Thioalkalivibrio sp. | reverse complement strand
AGGCCATAGCGGGCGTTGGCGCCCGGCCAGTCGGAAAGGACACCCAGACGCCCCGGGTTGACAGCTCCTTCATGGCAGAGGCTGCAGTTGGATGCGCCTGCGGGGTTCATGAAGCCGTCCACATTGCCGTCACCGCCACCGAAGTCGCCGGCGTGGCAGGAATGGCAGCGGGCCGCCATGTTCTGCGGAAACAGCACCTCGCCATCGTCGACGGAAACGAGACCGACGCCGTGGAGGTCGTGCATGAAGTACATGAAGTCCACCGACTGCGGCTCCTGGCCTCGAATGGCCGCCACATTTCTGCTCTGGTGCGAGCCGGCGTTGTGGCAGGTGATGCAGGCCTGGACATCCCCGTCCATGATGTAACCGCCGCCGTGCGCATCGATGGTGCCGTGGCAGTCCAGGCATCCGGTCCCGCGTCGGTCCTCCCTTGCTACGTCAAAGGTGGCGTCGACGGTGTTGCGCCGCGGTTCCGCCAGCTCCACCTCGCCGCTGCCCAGGATGATGGGCTGGACCAGGCTGGTGATCTGCCGGATGTCACCATTGTCGGAGACCCTGCGGTGGATCGCGACGAAGCCGCGCCGACCCTCTTCGGCCGCAGCGAGGTCCGCGTAGGGAAGACCCTGGCCCGCCTCGTCATCGGTCAAGCGAGGGAAGGTGGTGATCGCGGTGAGGCCATCGCCCGAAACGACGGTGTTGGCATCGTCACCCGTGGTGGCGACGTTCAGTGCCACCGGGCGGCCGTTGTCGTCGTTTTCCCGGTCACGGAAGGAACTCTTCTCGCCGGACCCTTCGTTGGTCCAGTCGTCCCTGTAGCCCCAGCCGATGTGCAGGCGGGGACCGCCGTCGATGGAGATGCCGTTGGCCAGGTTATAGGGATTGCCCTCGCCATCGAGGACCTGCCACTGCACCACCGGGGTTCCTTCATACACCGCGTCTTCGACGCTGACCAGCGAGAATGCGAACTCCTCACGCTGGATGCGCAGCTCCTCCAGACGCGCGGTCACGCCGTGATAGGCGTCGGGCGTCTGCTGGTAACCGGCAACCACCGAGCCGTCATGGCATTGAGCGCAATTGCCGGCGCGACCCCCTTCGGCCTCGTGGAAGCCTACGGCGACCGGGACACCGCCAGTTCCGTGACAGGTGGCGCAGGCCGTGGCGGCGTCGAGGTTGCCGGCTGCGAGATCCCACCCGTCGCCAAACCCGACTCCCGGTTCCCCCGTATGACAGGAGGAGCAGTTGCTGTTTCCGGCGAGAGTGAAGTCCGGATAGTTGACGTCTTCGTACGGACGGCCATCGGCCGCGTAGCCTTCGATGCCCGTGTGGATCTTGTGGATCATGGTATTGGCGCTGA
>NZ_JAWLHP010000052.1:0-4923 GCF_041690275.1 Thioalkalivibrio sp. | reverse complement strand
TGGTTCACTCCGGCCTCGAGGCCCTCGAGGCCGGCAGTCCCAGCTCCCGGCCGCAGGCCGCTATGGCAACTGGTGCAGCCTTCCTGGCCCTCGAAGTCCAGGTGGGTGGCGAAGCCGAACATCTCTCCTCCGAGCGCGTCGATGTGGCTACGCACGAGGTCAACGTCATCGCGATTCTGATGGCAGGAGTAGCACACGGAGGCATTGGGCGAATCCACGCCGGCCGCGGCGTCGGTGACGGTGACGGCATCTTCGCCGGGCGGTCCGGGAGGCCCTGGCGGCCCCTGGGCCCCATCGTCCCCATCGCTGCCGCAACCGGCCAGCCCCAGCGTCATGGCCAGGAGCACGGCGGTGGCGGCCGTGCCCAACAGGCGGTTTCTTCGTTGAAATCCTTGCATGTTTTATCCTCCTCCCAAGATGGCGTCGATACGGACGGTTGAGATTCCGTCGCGTTCGAACTCCAGCCTTTCTTTTCAGGCTGTGGCGGTGGAAGGCCCGATGGCGCAGTAAGACCAGGTTGAGTGGATCCCGTTGCCCCTTCGCCCGCCGCACAAACCGGGCAGCAGTGTGACTGGACCTGCTAACCGGTCAGACGGGCCTTCACCCGATCTCGCAGCAAGAAGTGAGCCACGATCAGGGCATCATGGAATCAACGCCTTGCGTGTCATGAGCGGGAGAGGGGATGCCACAATGACAACCGGCTTGTCATTGTGGCAATCGGGGGCGGCTAAAGCTCAGAGACCCCAGCGCTCGATCTTTCGGTAAAGAGTGCGCAGGCCGATGCCGAGGATGCGGGCGGCCTCGGGCTTGTCGCCGCCGGTATGTTCGAGTGTCTCGGCGATCATCTGACGTTCCATCGCCGCCAGGGTACCCCCGGTCTCGGGCTCGATCTGCATGGCGGCGCACTTGGAGAGCAGGTGCTCCGGGAGGTTGTCCAGCGTGATCAACCGTCCGGTCGCGGTGACGACCATGCTCTCGACGCAGTTCATCAGCTCCCGGACGTTGCCAGGCCAGGAATGCTTGCGCATCAGCTCCCGCACCTCGTCGCTGATGCCATCGATGTCGCGGTTGTGCGTCTCGCTGTAGTGCCGCAGGAAGTGCTCGCACATGATGTCGATGTCCTGGCGGCGTTCCCGGAGTGGGGGAATCTTCAGCCTGACCACGCAGAGCCGATAGTAGAGATCTTCACGGAAGCTGCCTTCGGCGACGAGTTCCTCCAGTTTGCGATTGGTGGCGGACACGATGCGGACATCCACCTTCAGGTCACGATGTCCGCCCACGCGCTGGAAGGTCCGTTCCTGCAGGAAGCGCAGGATCTTCACCTGTACCGACGGGGGCAGGTCGCCCACCTCGTCGATCAACAGGGTGCCACCGTCTGCCAGCTCGAAGCGTCCCTTCTTGGTCGCGAGGGCCCCGGTGAATGACCCGCGTTCATGGCCAAACAGTTCGGACTCGACGACGCCCTCCGAGAACGCCGCGCAGTTCACCTTCACGAATGGCCCGAGCGCACGGTCGCTGTTGAAGTGGATAATGTTGGCGATCATCTCCTTGCCGGTGCCGCTCTCGCCCTCGATCAGCACGGTGGCGTTGGTACTGGCCACCTGTTCGACCTGTGCGAGGAGCTGCCGGATCTCCGGAGACTGGCCGACGATCGCGACGTCGCTGTAGCGTTCGGCGAACTTCCGCTTGAGCTGAAGGTTTTCGTCGCGCAGCTTCAACGCCTCCAGGGCCTTCAGGATCAGCACGTCGAGCCGGTCGATATTGATCGGCTTCGGGAGGTAGTCATAGGCGCCGAGCTTCATCGCCTCGACCGCGGAATCAACGGTTCCCTGCCCGGTGATCAGGATCACCATGGGCCGGTATTCCAGCTTGTTGATGGCCTCCAGCAGCTCCATGCCGTTCATGCCCGGCATCACGAGGTCCGCCAGCACGATGGAGACCGGTTCGGACTGAAGCAGCTCGAGTGCCTCCTCGCCGCTTCCCGCCGTCAATGTTGCATAGCTGTCGGAGAGGGCCCGGGAAAGCGTCTCCCGGGTCATCCTGTCATCGTCCACGATCAGGATCGAGTCTTGCACCATGTCTTCCGTTCAACGACTGTTGGTCGAATGGGCACCGGGCCCGGGTGAATCGGGAGGGCCCTGGCGCGTCTGGTCCGTTGCAACACCGCCGAGTTCGATGGAAGCGGCCTCCGGGGCGCGGCTCTTCAGGAGGTGCCGTATTCGAGTTGTGCCGATTCCGGCTCATCGTCCGGGGACATGGCGGATTGATCGATTGGCAAGCGCAGGGTAAACGTGGACCCCTGACCAGGTCGGCTCGTACAGGAGACGGACCCACCGTGATCCTCTGCGATGCGCTGCACGATCGCCAGGCCGAAACCGAGGCCGGTCTCCTTCCGGGTGAAGAACGGGGTAAAGATCCGTTCCTGGTCTTCGGGATCGATCCCGGTCCCCGTGTCGGAGACCTCGATGATCCCGCAGTCGTCCTCCGCCCGCGTTGCGAGCGACAGCGTGCCACCGTCGGGCATTGCGTCCAGCGCGTTTGCGCAGAGGTTTACGATTGCCTGGACGATCGTGCGCTCGTCCAGCAGCAACGGCTGCAGGCGAGTGTCCAGCCTCGCCTCGATGCGCACGCCGGCCTCCTCCGCCTTCTGGCTGAACGTCTCCATGACCTCGCCCACAAGGGCGTTTGTATCCGTGCGCCTGGGATGCGAGGGGGGGAAACGGGCGTAGTTGACGAATTCGTCGAGGTACGAACTGATCCTCAGCACCCCGTGGTCGATCATCGAGATCAGGTGGAGGATCTCCGAGTGGCCGGCCGAATCGCTGGGCATGGACGTGCGGGCCGCACGTTTCAGCAGTTGCAGGTTGATATAGAGCGTATTCAGGGGCGTCTTGATCTCGTGATTGACCGTGGTGGCAATCTGGCCCAGGGTGGCCAGGCGCTCCATCCGGACCAGGTCCCGTTGCGTGCGTTGCAGGGACGCGTAGGCCTGCTCGAGGCTCCGGGTGCGATCCTCGACGCGCCGCTCCAGTTCCTGCGTCAGTCTGGAGAGGTCGCGCTCATGACGCTGGATGGTCTCGGCCATCTCGTTGAAGGAACGGTACAGGACGCCGATCTCGGTCCTGGAGTGGGTGTCGGCGCGCGTGGACAGGTCGCCTGCGGCGAGTCGATGGGCGGTCCGGGCCAGAGACTTCACGGGGCTTACGACGTACCGCGAGTGAAGCATGTAACCCAGCCAGACGATAAACAGCCCGAGGAGGGACAGTCCAAGGAAGAGCTGGAGCAGGAAACTGAAATGTCCTTCAGCCATGCCGATCTTGCGGGCGATGATATCGAAATGCAGCGCATTGACCTGTGTCAGCAGTTCCTTGATCTGCTCACCCCGTTGCAGGAGTTCCTCCGCCAGGACCTGGGGCGGTACGGCCCCCGTGAGGCTGTTTCCCTCGGGGGACGTGAGCTGCGCCAGGCTTCGAACAACGGCATCGAGTTCGCGCAGCAGTCGGACCTCTTCGAGGCTTTCCGGGTAGGCGGTTGCCTCCTCGTATGCGAGGTGGTCGGATAGATCGGCTCGGAGGGCGTTCCCTATGGACTCGGCCCGATCGCGCGCGAACGCGTTCTGCTGCGGATCGAGCAGGTAGTGATGCTCCGCCAGCAGCAATTGATGGGCCTGATCCTGCAGGCGACCGATGAATGCGATGTTACGGGCCTCCGTCTCGATCATGCGTGCCTTTTCACTGACGGCGTGCACGCTCATGACCGAGATAGCCCCGAAGGTCACCACACCCAGGAACAGGATCGCCGATGCAATGAGCAGGTAGCTGTTCAGGCTTTTCACAGAGGCGCAAGGGAGTCCAGATGGTTTTCAACCTTGAATGTAGCATGTAATTGGCCAAACGAAGGCGTGACGCCGGCAGTCTGCTGCGGCGATCGTGGGGTGAGGGGCTCGGCCTGCCCCCTGACGGGGCCGCCGGCCGGCTTATGGATCGCCGCGTCGCTGCGCTCCTCGCGATGACGGCTTGACCAGCACTGCTCTAGAAGTCCCCTCTGGCCGCGCCCTCCAGGATGTCGTTCAAAGTGGCGCTGACCCAGAGGGCGCCCTTGCGCAGATCAGGCGGTAGCGGCTTGCCACCATAGATCATCATGTCGAGGTCCATCATCTGCAGCCACAAGGTCCCATCATTGTCCTCGACCAGGGCGATGCGACAGGGCATGAAGGCCGTGTAGGCGTTGTCGTAGTCGGCCATCATCGCACCCACGCCGACGTCACAGAAGGAGAGAAAATTGACGTAACGATAGGGTTCTCCCGTGACCGCCTCCACTTGCCGGGAGAAGGGGGCGTCGCCGACGTAGAGCATGTTGTGGCCGGCGGCCAGGCTCTTCATCGAATCGATCACGTCATCGATACTGAGTCCATCCTCGACCCGGACCTTGCGAACCATCGCGACCGCGGGATCGAGGTTCTCCATGTAGCGTTTGGCGAACTCCGTGTACATGGCCGGCGCTTCCGGATCCAGTTTTCCAAGGAAGTTTTGCGCGGCCACGAAGCCTGCCAGACCGGCGATGATGGCCAGCGCACCGATCATCGCCAGAATGTTTCGTAAAATGTTCACGAACGGCATTCCTCCTGTTGATCCCGGTCCAGGGCGTCACCCCCTGCATCGCCCGCCCGGGGGACATGGTGGATCATGACTGTCAGCCGAAGCCCTGGTCGGTCAGGTTGTCGTACCAGCTCGCGGCGTAGCGGGCCTCGCGTCCCTGGAAGCGGTCATCGGCATCCGCCGGTGAAATCGCCACCGAGTCGCCCACGCCCACCACCGATTGCTCGCCATCAGCGTCCGTTACCGGCTCGTAGACGCCGGAGACCGAGATGCTGTGCTCCGGGCTCAGCAGGCTGTAGCAGGTGTTGAAGTAGGCCGGCTTGCC
>NZ_JAWLHP010000051.1:14739-22442 GCF_041690275.1 Thioalkalivibrio sp. | reverse complement strand
CTTGCCCTGCGTGGGAGCGACCTCTGGTCGCGATGGCGGCGTCAGGCGTGGCCGGAGGGGGTCTCCTCGTGATGGGCGTCCTTAAGCGAGCGCAGGGCCTGTTCGACCACGTCCTGCGCGAGTTTGCGCTTGAGCTCCGGGTTGGCGGGAATCATCTCGGTGCGTACCGCGATGGCCATTGCCAGGGCCTGCAACAGATCGCCGTTGTGCGTCTCGCCGAGGACCGCGATCTCGTGGTTCAGGGTATACAGCAAGCGGTCCAGCAACTGGTAGACCCGGGTTGCAGAGCCGGTTTCGGGATGCAGTTCGAACTCGAAGGAGATCGCGTCGCCGGTGGGCGTGGTGAAACGGTAGGGAAGATGGTCCATGGGGTTCCTCCAGATTCGGGTCCGAGGTTCAACGGCTTTCAGGCGCACGCGCCATCAGCATGTAGTTGACCCCTTCGTAACGGGTCAGGCGCATCCTGCGCCGCAGGGGGTTCACGGCCACCCCGGAACGGGCGGTGACGCGCCAGCCGGCGGCCTCGAGCGGGCGGGTCATCTCGCGGGGCCGCACGAAGCGCCGCCACTGGTGCGTGCCGCGCGGCAGCAGGCGGAAGAGGTATTCGGCGCCGATGATGCCGGCCACATAGGCGGCGAGTGTCCGGTTCAGCGTCGCCAGAACCAGGAAGCCGCCCGGGCGGACCTTCTCCATGCAGCGCTGCAGGAAGCTGTCGGGATCGAGCACGTGCTCGATCACTTCCATGTTCAGGACCACGTCGAATCCATCCTCTTCCAGGTCCTCCAGCGCGACATGCCGGTAGCGCACGTCGAGGCCACTCCCCTGGGCATGCTGCCCGGCAATGATCAGGTTGCGCGGGGTCACGTCGATCCCGAGGACCTCCGCTCCGTGGCGCGCCATGCTCTCCGAGAGGATGCCGCCGCCGCAGCCGACGTCCAGCATCCGGAGCGCCGCGAGCGGCTCGGAGGCCTCGGGATCGCGGCCCAGCTCCCGGGCGAGGTGCTCCACGATCCAGCCGGTGCGGACGCGGTTCAGCAGATGCAGCGGCCAGAAGGGCCCGTGCTCGTCCCACCAGGTCTCCGCGAGCCGCTGGTAGCGGGCGACCTCATCGGGATCGACGCTTGCCGCCTGGATCACGTCCGGTTCCGACATCTCTCCCTCCATCCGTGGCCAATGGGCACACAGCCGTTTCGGCCCGTCGCCGCGTGCGAAGTTCACCCCGGATGCGGACATTGCGGCGGAAGGCGGCCATGGGCCTCTGGCAGAATGGCCGCATGAAGCGGTTCCGCTCCAAGGGACGCACCCGCCGCCCGCGGCACCGCAGGCGCGCGCCACTTGCGCGCAGCGTGCTGCGAGTCGTCGTGCTGACGCTGGGGGTGCTGGTGGCCCTCCTCCTGCTCCTGATCCTGCTGCTGCGCTGGGTCGATCCGCCGTATTCGATGTACATGCTGAGCCCGGCGTCAGGTCCGATCGCGCCCTCCCTGCGCCATACCTGGCAACCGATCCACGCGCTGCCGCTCCATGTGCCACTGGCGGTGGTCGCGGCCGAGGATCAGCGCTTCCCCCGGCACCGCGGCTTCGACTGGGAGTCCATCCAGGAGGCCGTGAACGCACGCCTGCAAGGGGCACGCCTGCGCGGCGCGAGCACGGTCAGCCAGCAGACCGCGAAGAACGTCTTCCTCTGGCACGGCAGAAGCCTGACCCGCAAGCTGCTGGAGGCCGGTCTCACCACCGCCGTCGAAGTGCTGTGGCCGAAGGCACGCATCCTCGAGGTCTACCTTAATGTGGCCGAATGGGGCCCGGGCATCTTCGGCATCGAGGCCGCCGCGCAGTACCACTTCGGCATCCCGGCCCGGCACCTGAGCGCTGAACAGGCCGCACTGCTGGCGGCGGTGCTGCCCAATCCGCGCGTCTATTCGCCCTCCCGACCCTCCGGAAACGTGCTCCAGCGGGCACGCTGGGTCGAGCGCCAGATGACTCAGCTCGGCCCGGACTGGCTGGCGCCGCTGCAGCTTGGATCCGGCCCCGCGGCAGGGGTGCGCACGGATCGGCCCTGATCCGGTGGGCCGTGCGGAGACTGCCCGGGACGTCTTCGGCCAGCATCGGCGATCGCGCCCGACCCCGAGCCACCCCGGGGATCCGGTCGAGGGCGAGGGTACCGGACATCCCACGAAGCACGGGCGGGAAACGGCGCCCGCTGCCGGTATCGGATAGATTGGATGGCATGGGCAGGCTCCTGATCATTCTGATTCCACTCATCCTCCTGGCCACCTACGGACCCGGCTGGTGGGTCCGCAGGACGATGGAGAAGTACAGCGAACCGTCCGATCGCTACGATGGCACCGGCAGCGAACTCGCGCGCCATCTGCTCAACCACCGGGGTCTGCACGACGTGTCCGTTGAGGTCGCCGAAGGGCAGGGTGATCACTACGACCCGGAGGCCCGTGCGGTGCGTCTCTCGGAGGGCAATTACCACGGGCGCTCGCTGACCGCGGTAACGGTGGCGACGCACGAGGTGGGGCACGCGGTGCAGCACGCCGAGGGTTATGCCCCGCTGCGTCTGCGCGGGGAACTGGTGCGGTGGGCGGCGAGCGGCCAGCGCCTGGGCGCCTTCCTGATGCTCGGGATCCCGGTGATCACCATCATCACGCGTCACCCCGCGCCCGGCGCGATGTTCCTGCTCGCCGGACTGCTGTCAATGGGACTGGCCGCGATCGTCCACCTGGTGACGCTGCCGACGGAGCTGGACGCCAGCTTCGGGAGGGCGATGCCGATGCTGCGCGAGGGCGGCTACCTGCATGAGACGGACTACCCGCACGCCGAACGCATACTGAAGGCCGCTGCCTATACCTACGTGGCCCAGTCGCTGATGAGCCTGCTGAATATCTGGGCCTGGCTGCGCTTCCTGCGCCGCTGAAGATCCTGGCGCTACCCGCGGCCTTCGAGGATGGAAGGACGCACCACGGGTAAACAGGAAAACCCTCGAAGATGGATTTAAATGCCCTTGATTTTACTTGCTTTCCGTGTGCTTCAGTGGCCGAATGCTCCCGGCAATCCGGCCCCTACTCCTTTTCGGGCAGCGTGATGTTCAGCTCGAGGACCTCGCAGTCGCCCTCGCGCTCGAGGTTCATCTGCACCGCCTCCTCGTTCACCTGCACGTATTTGCGGATCACCGCGAGGATCTCGCGGTGGAGCGCCGGCAGATAGTCGGGGCCGGAGCGGTGGGCGCGCTCCCGGGCAACGATGATCTGCAGTCTCTCCTTGGCCAGCGACGCCGACTTGGGTTTCGGAGAGCGGAAGTAGTCGAAGATACCCATGCCGTTCAGCTCCCGAACAGGCGTCCGAAGAAGCCTTTCTTCTGGAGCGTGGTGAAGCGGTGCGGGCGGTCCTCACCGAGGAAGCGCGCGACCGCGTCGATGTAGGCCTGCCCCGCATCGGACTCCTCGTCGAGGACGACCGGAACGCCGGAGTTGGAGGCATTCAGCACCGCCTGGGACTCCGGGATCACCCCGATCATGTCGATGGACAGGATGTCCTGCACGTCCTCGATGCTGAGCATCTCGCCCTTGTTCACCCGCTCGGGCGAGTAGCGGGTCAGCAGCAGGCGCGCCTCGATGGCACCCTCGCCCTGCTCCGCCTTCTTCGTCTTGCTGGCGAGGATGCCGAGCATGCGGTCGGAGTCCCGGACGCTGGAGACCTCCGGATTGGTCACCACGATGGCCTCGTCCGCGTAATAGGAGGCCATCAGCGCGCCCCACTCGATGCCGGCGGGGCTGTCGCAGACGATGAAGTCGAACTCCCGCGACATCTCGTCGAGCACGCGCCCGACGCCTTCGGTGGTCAGCGCGTCCTTGTCCCGGGTCTGCGACGCGGGAAGGATGAAGAGGTTCTCGGTCCGCTTGTCCTTGATCAGGGCCTGCCGGAGGTTCGCGTCGCCGTTGATCACGTTCACGAAGTCGTACACGACGCGGCGCTCGCAGCCCATGATCAGGTCGAGATTGCGCAGGCCCACGTCGAAGTCGACCACCGCGGTCTTGCGGCCCTGCATCGCGAGTCCGGTGGCCAGGGCCGCCGCTGTGGTGGTCTTGCCCACGCCACCCTTGCCCGATGTAATTACTACAATGCGTGCCATAGAGCCTGCATCTCCTTGAATATGGCGCCTTTCGACTGCCTAGATTTCGCTGATCCTGATGGTTTCTCCAGCCAGCGTGACCAGCCGGTTCTCGCCGCGCTCGCTGTCGAGGATGTCCTCCGCGATCCGGTAATGCCCACCGATCGAGATCAGTTCGGCATCCAGACGCCGGCAGTAGATGTGCGCGGTGGCCAACCCCCGCACACCGGCGAGGACCCGGCCGCGCATGGTGCCATACACGTGGATGTGACCGTCGGCCAGGACCTCCGCGCCCGCCGAAACCGCCCCCATCACGATCAGGTCACCGCCGCGGGCGTAGATCTGCTGGCCCGACCGCACCGGCTGCGTGACCACCCGGGTCGGTGTGTGGACGGCCGGAGCCGGGGCCGGCGCGGCGCGCGGTTCGGGCGCAGCCGGTTCGGGCGCACTCCTGCGCGCGGGGGGCTCCCCCGACTTGGCGCCAAGGACCAGCAACGGCAATCCGGTGGCCTCGCCGACCTGCGCGGTTGCGACCTCGCCCTGCTGGATGCCGATCACCTTGAATCCGTGCCGGCGCACACGCTCGACGGTCACCAGCAGCTCCGGCATCGGGAGCGGACCCAGGGCCTCGAGGTCCATCACCAGCGGCATGTCGCGCATCAGGTCAGGGGCCTCGGCCATGCGCGCCTCGAGCGCGGCATCGAGATCCGCCGCGTCGGCCGTGTTCAGGCGCAGGACGGAGACCAGCATCATGCGCCCCTTGAGCTCGATCGCGCGCAGGCGCTCGCTGTTGGCGCTCAGGGCATCAGAAGACATGATCCACCCGAAAGACCATGTCCGGCGATCTGCAGAAGGCTGTCATCGGGGCATTGTATCGTTTCACGGCCGGGAAGGCATGGGCACGCAGCTGCGAGCTTGCACCGGGCGCGGGCCCCGGGCAAGCCCTCCGGACGGATCGGATGCCGGAGATTGCGCGATCTTCTCGCTGCCGGTGCGGGTTGCGTGTCTACCCGGCCGGAGTCTTCGGGGGTCCCGGGATCAGGGCGTTGGTGCGCTCCGCGTACTCGCGATAGCCAGGGCGGCCCTCGGTCATCCGGCGGTCGAGCAGGGCGACGCCAGAGACCCGCAGGATCAGGAAGATCATCAGTGCCACGCTGGGCAGCGCCCACCAGCCCCCGAAGGCGAGGCCGATCAGGCCGAAGCCGAGCCACAGCACGATCTCGCCGAAATAGTTCGGGTGGCGGCTGAACCGCCACAGGCCGCGGTCCATCACCCGGCCGCGGTTTTCCGGATCCGCCTTGAAGCGGGCGAGCTGCCAGTCAGCGACGCTCTCGTACAGGAAACCGAACAGCCACAGCGCCCAGCCCAGCCAGACCAGTGCCCAGACCGGCTCGCCGCCTCGGACGCCGGCAAACATCGGCAACCCGATCACCGCGACCAACGCGCCCTGCAGCCAGAAGATGGTGAACAGGCTGCGCACCGCAAAGGCGTACTCGGAGCGGTCCTCGCGCATCTCCGTGTAGCGCGCGTCCTCTCCGTGGCCCCAGTTCCGCCAGGTGATGTGCCCCGACAGGCGCAGGCCCCACAGGATCACCGGGATCAGCATCACCCAGCCGGTCGCCGGCATCCCGGAGAGCAGCCACCAGACCAGCGCCACGACGATGAAGCCGAGTCCCCAGAACCGGTCCACGAGGCTCGCGTCGCGAAACGGCACGCTCCAGATCCAGACGAGGCTCATCAGCGCGAGCGCCGCGAGCAGACCGAGAATGTACACAGCCATGGCGTCAGCTCCCTCGTTTGCGATCACGTCGCCGGGCGTTCGAACAGGATGTGCGAGACCAGCCACTCGTTACCGCTGCGGAATCCGAACAGCTCCGCGCAGGCCATGTAGAACATCCGCCACCGCTGGAACCAGAGCCGCGCGTCGCGACCGTAGGTGGCCTCGAACAGCGGCAGGATCGTGTCCCGCGCCGCATCCTGGCGCCGCAGCCACTCGTTGCAGGTACGCTCGTAGTGACGGCCGCTGACCCGCCACTGGCGGATTACCCGAAGGTCGCGCTGGAAGTGGCGGGCCAGATCATCGGCCGGCATCAGCCCGTCGCGGAAGAAGTGGCGCCCCATCCAGTTGTCGGCGCCCTCGCTCTGGAAGAAGTAGGCGTGCTCGCGGTGCGCGAAGACATGCATGAACAGGCGGCCGCCGGGCAGCAGCCAGCGGGCGGAGCGGCGCAGCAGCTCCTCCCAGTTGCGCATGTGTTCGAACATCTCGATCGACACGATGCGGTCGAAACCGGACCCCTCGGGCTCGAAGGTGTTCATGTCCGCGGTGATCACCCGGAGGTTCTTCAGACCGCGCTCGTCCCGGCGGGCCTCGATGAAGGCGCGCTGCGACCGGGAGTTCGATACGGAGACGATCTCGCTGCCGGGATAGTGTTCCGCCATCCACAGCGACAGCGATCCCCAGCCACAGCCGAGTTCCAGCACGCGCTGGCCGTCGGCCAGCCCCGCGCGCTCGCAGGTCAGCGCCAGCATCCGCCCCTCGGCCGCATCCAGGTCCGGTGTCTCCGCGTCCCAGACGCAGCAGGAGTACTTCAGGTGCCGGCCGAGGCACTGCTCGAAGTAGCCGGCGGGCACCTCGTAGTGCTGCTCGTTCGCGACATCGGTGGAAAGCGCGACCGGAGCGCCGCGCATGGCCTCCAGCAGGGCCTCCCGCCGCTCCATGTCCCGTTCCACGTCCCGGCCCCTGTCGCTCAGGCGGCGCCGGAGCAGCCGCCGGATGCCAAAGCGGATCAGGACGTCGGGAACCCGGCCCCGTTCCGCCCAGGAGATGAGTGTCTGCATGATGTTCCCTGTCCCTGTTACTTTCCATCGACCCTCGGCAGGTCGGTCAGTTCCGGCGTGGAGCGTGGGTTTGCGGGAATCTTGCCGCGCCGCCGGGGTCGCAGGAGTCATCCCTCCCAGCGACAGGACCCCGCGATGAACCGAAGACGTCTGCGCCATCTCGCCCTGGCCTCCGTGGTCGCGATGGCCGCCACAGGCTGCGCCAGCCATTCGCCGATGCCGACCGTCGACTACGTCGATCTGGATCGCTACATGGGTGACTGGTACGTGATCGCGAACATCCCGACCTTCCTCGAGCGCGATGCGCACAACGCGCTGGAGAGCTACAGCCTGAACCCGGACGGGACGGTGGCGGTCACCTTCACCTTCCGCAAGGGCGGCTTCGACGGCCCCGAGAAGCGTTACACGCCGCGCGGCTTCGTGCGCAGCGAGGACAACGCCGAATGGGGCATGCAGTTCATCTGGCCGATCAAGGCGGAATTCCTGGTCATCTACCTGGACGACGACTACACCCAGACCGTGATCGGGCGCAGCAAGCGCGACTACGTGTGGATCATGGCCCGCGAGCCCTCGATCCCCGAGTCCGATTACCAGCGTATCCTGGCCTTTCTCGCCGAGCAGGGCTACGACACCGGCGAGATCGAGCGGGTGCCCCAGCGCTGGGACTGAGCCGATGGTGGGCCCGGTGTGCTTGGCCCGCGCTACTGGAGCCCCGGACGGAAGGTGGGCCCGCTGGGCTTGGCCCACCCTACTG
>NZ_JAWLHP010000051.1:0-14639 GCF_041690275.1 Thioalkalivibrio sp. | reverse complement strand
AGCGCTGGGACTGAGCCGATGGTGGGCCCGGTGTGCTTGGCCCGCGCTACTGGAGCCCCGGACGGAAGGTGGGCCCGCTGGGCTTGGCCCACCCTACTGGAGCCCCGGACGGAAGGTGGGCCCGCTGGGCTTGGCCCACCCTACTGGAGCCCCGGACGGAAGGTGGGCCCGCTTCGCTTGGCCCACCCTACTGACTGTGGCCCCCGAATGGAAGGTGGGCCCGCTTCGCTTGGCCCACCCTACTGGCCGTAGGCGCCGCCGCCGGGGGTCTCGAGCAGCACCGCATCGCCGGGTTGCACGCTGCGGCGATCGCAGGAATCGAGCACCTCCGTCGAGCCGTCCGCGCGCTCGATCACGGTGCGGCCCGCCTGCCCTGCCCCGCCTCCGGCCAGGCCGAACGGCGGCACGCGCCGCCGGTTCGCGAGGATCACCACCTCCATCGCCTCCAGGAAACGCAGGCGCCGGATCACGCCGTCGCCGCCGCGAAACCGGCCCTGCCCGCCCGAGCCGCGGCGCAGCGCGAAGGTCTCCACCCGCACCGGAAGGCGCGTCTCCAGCACTTCCGGATCAGTCAGACGCGAATTGGTCATGTGCGTCTGCACCGCGTCCGTGCCCGGAAAGCCGGGGCCGGCTCCGGAACCGCCGCAGACGGTCTCGTAGTACTGGTGATCGCCGTTGCCGAAGGTCAGGTTGTTCATCGTCCCCTGGGCGGCGGCGAGTTCCCCGAGCGCGCCGAACAGCGCGTCGGTGATCACCTGCGAGGTCTCCACGTTGCCCGCGACCACGGCCGCGGGAGCAACGGGTTGCAGCATGCAGTCCGGCGGCATCACGATATCCAGCGGCTCCATGCAGCCCTCGTTCAGCGGGATCGCGTCTGCGACCAGCGTCCGGAAGACATACAGCACCGCCGCACGCGCGATCGCCGCCGGCGCATTGAAGTTGTCGTCCCTGTGGGCGCTGGTCCCCGCGAAGTCCACCGTGATTCGTCCGCGCGCCGGGTCGGCGTCCACCCGCACGCAGACCACCGCGCCATTGTCCATCTCGTAGCGGAAACCACCGGGACGCAGGCGCGGGATGACCGCACGCACCGCCGCCGCGGCATTGCGCTGTACGTGTCGCATGTAGGCCTGCACCGTCGCGACCCCGTACTGCGCGACCATCCGCCCCAGTTCCGCCACACCGCGCGCGTTCGCCGCCACCTGCGCGTGCAGGTCGGCCAGGTTCTGTTCCGGGTTGCGCGCCGGGTACGCACCCCGGCGCAGCCGGTCCAGCAAGCCGCGGGTCTGGAACACGCCCGCCTGCACCAGCCGCGTCGGCTCGATCAGCACGCCCTCCTCCCCGAGGGTGCGCGAGAACGCCGGCATCGACCCGGGCGTGATCCCGCCGATGTCCGCATGGTGCCCGCGCGAGGCCACGTGGAACAGGATCTCGCGCTGGTCCGCGGAGAAGACCGGGGTGATCACCGTGATGTCCGGCAGGTGGGTGCCGCCCTCGTAGGGGTCGTTGAGCACGAAGGCATCGCCCGGCGCGATCGTGATGCCGAAGCGCCGCAGCACCGCCTGCACGCTGGCACTCATCGAGCCGAGGTGCACCGGCATGTGTGGCGCGTTCGCGACCAGCCCGCCGTCGGCGTCGAACAGTGCGCAGGAGAAGTCCAGCCGCTCCTTGATGTTCACCGAGTGCGCGGTGTTCTGCAGCGTGTAGCCCATCTGCTCGGCGATGGCCATGAACCGGCTGTTGAAGACCTCGAGCAGGCCCGGGTCGCAGTCGGTGCCCACGTCCTCCCGGGCCGGCAGGGCCTCGATCCGCTGCAGCAGCAGCACGTCCCCGGCACGCACCTCCGCCTGCCAGCCGGGCTCCAGCACCACCGTGCCATTGTCCTCGATCACGATCGCCGGCGCGGGCACCACCTGACCCGGGTGCAGATCCTCGCGGCGGTACAGCGGCACCAACCGCGCGGTACCGCCAAAGACCGCGTCCACGCGAGCCAGGGGCTCCGGTTCGCTGCAGCCCCCCTCCACTCCGGCGTCCCGCGCCTGTTCCCGCATCCCGGACACCGCCTCGACCACGCAGGTCGCTGCGACCAGCGGCCGGTCCGCCAGCAGGAAGCCGAAACGCTCCCGGTAGCGTTCCCGGAAGGCGGCGGCCATCTCCGGCACCGGGCCCGCGGGGACCGCCAGCGCGGTATCCGAGCCCTGATAGCGGATCTGGACCGAGGCGGTAACCCGGATGCGGTCCTTCGTCAGTCCCTGGCTTGCGAGCTCCTCGAGGGCGGCTGAACGCAGCGCGTCGGTGCAGGCCCGGACCCGCTCCCGCGCCTCCCCGGCATCGAGCGGCTGTTCCAGGCTCTGCTCGCGCAGCGCGCGGACCTCGGCGATGCCCATTCCGTAGGCGGACAGCACGCCCGCAAGCGGGTGCAGCACCACCTCGCGCATGTTCAGCGCATCCGCCACCGCACAGGCGTGTTGCCCGCCGGCACCGCCGAAGCAGACCAGCGCGTAACGGGCAACGTCGTGGCCGCGCTGCACCGAGATGGTCTTGATCGCCTGCGCCATGTGTTCCACCGCGATGCGCAGGAAGGCCTCGGCGAGCTGCTCCGGGCTGCGCCCGGGGGTGTCGCCGGCCGCCATGTCCGCCGCCATCGTGGTGAACAGTTCCCGCACCCGTTGGCGGTCCAGCGGCTGGTCCTGGTGTGGACCGAACACTGCCGGGAAGTGTTCCGGCTGCAGGCGACCCAGCATCACGTTGCAGTCGGTGACGGTCAGCGGACCCCCGCGCCGGTAGCTCGCGGGCCCGGGGTCGGCACCGGCCGACTCCGGGCCCACCCGCAGCCGCTGGCCGTCGAAGCGGCAGATCGATCCGCCCCCGGCGGCGACGGTATGGATGTCGAGCATCGGCGCGCGCAGGCGGACGCCGGCCACCTGCGTCTCGTAGACGCGCTCGAGTTCGCCGCCGTAGTGGGCCACGTCGGTGGAGGTGCCGCCCATGTCGAAGCTGATGATGCGTTCCAGGCCCGCCTGCCGCGCGACCTCCGTGGCGCCGACGATGCCGCCGGCGGGCCCGGACAGGATCGCGTCCCGGCCCTGGAACAGCGCGGCATCGGTGAGTCCGCCGCTCGACTGCATGAACTGCAGGCGTACGCCGCCCAGTGCGTCGGACACGCGGTCCACGTAACGGCGCAGGATCGGCGACAGGTAGGCGTCGACGGCCGTGGTGTCACCACGGCCCACCAGCTTGATCAGCGCGCTGGTCTCGTGGCTGGTCGAGACCTGCCCGAAACCGGCCGCGCGCGCGAGCCGGGCGATCGCCCGCTCGTGCGCCGGGTAGCGGTAGCCGTGCATGCAGACGATCGCCACCGCCCGGAGGCCGTCGGCCCGCGCCCGCTCCAGCCGCGGGCGCAGGTCCTCGAGATCCGGCGGCACCAGCACCGTGCCGTCCGCCGCCACGCGCTCGTCGACCTCCTCGACCCGCGAATACAGCTGCTCCGGGAGCACGATCCGGCGGGCGAAGATCTCCGGACGCGCCTGGTAGCCGATGCGCAGTGCATCGCCGAGGCCCCGGGTGATCACCAGCAGGGTCGGTTCGCCCTTGCGCTCCAGCAGCGCGTTGGTCGCAACCGTGGTGCCCATCTTCACGACCTCGATCGCCTCTGACGGCACGGGCTGACCGGGGGCGAGCCCCAGCGTGTCCCGAATGCCCTGCACCGCGGCGTCGGCGTAGACCTCCGGATTTTCGGAGAGCAGCTTGCGCGCGACCAGCCGTCCGTCGGGCGCCCGCGCCACCACATCGGTGAAGGTGCCGCCGCGATCGATCCAGAATTGCCAGCCGGCCATCGTCACCCCCTGTCGAGAAGACCGCGGGGCAAGGGAAGGCTCCCCTTCCGCCTGCCGGGGCCGGTTGGGGTGGGGGCCCGCCATGCAGCTGCCGTCAGCGCTCGAGTGCGTCCAGCTGCTGCCGGCGTTCTTGTGCAGAGTCCTCCATGAACTGCTGCATCTCCTGCTCGAAGGCGGGCAGGTCCTGAGGGCGCTGCGGCACGCGCGGCGCCTGCGACTCCGTCGCGCCATCCGGCGCCGCGCTCGGCCGGTCGGAAAGCCCGCCGAGTTGCCGGTACACGAGAAGCCCCACGATCAGCAGGGCGAGCAGCATCAGAATCATGCGCATGGGGCATCGACAGCGGCGGCCACGCCGTGAGACCCGTTGCTCAGCAAGCCCCTCGGCACGGCATCGACCGCGAAGGACCGCTGGCAGTGATCAGGAACCGGGCAGGCCGCCACTACTCGCCCCGGCGGTGTTCGTCCCGCTCGTGGGCCTCCTGCGCCTCGACGCTGAGCGTTGCGATCGGGCGTGCCTCCAGACGCGCGATGCCGATCGGTTCGCCGGTCTCCTCGCAATAGCCGTACTCGCCCCGGTCGATCCGGCGCAGCGCCGCGTCGATCTTGCCGATCAGCTTCCGGTAGCGATCCCTGGTGCGCAGCTCGAGCGTCGCCTCCGACTCGTGCGACGCCCGGTCGTTCGGATCCGGCTCCTGCCAGCTCTCGCTGCGCAGGTGCTCGAGCGTATCCTCCGACTCCTGGATCAGCTCCTCCCGCCACGCCTCCAGCTTGCGCCGGAAATACTCGAGCTGCTGCGGGTTCATGTACGGCTCATCCGCTGAGGGACGGTAATCCTGTGATGCCTGTTGCATGCCTCCACCCTTTACACTCGACCCGCCCCGGCCGCGTCGACGGGGCGGGAAACGGAAGTCTGTTCCCTGCAATTCGACCAGTATAGTCCAAGGCGTTACCTTTAGGCGCGCGTCCTGCGGGGCGCGCTCCGGCAACGCGACAGGAGGGCGGGCAGGTGACGACGGGGCAGGAGGTATTCACGGTGGTCCAGATCAGCGATCCGCACCTGGCCCTGCGGCCGGGCCCGATCCGTCCGGGCTACCCGGACAGCGACGCCCAGCTCGCGGCGGTCCTCGACGACGTCCTCCGGCACCAGGGCGGTGCCGATCTCGCCCTCGTCACCGGGGATCTCGCGGAAGATCCCGAGCCCGCGGTCTACCAGCGCCTGATCGAACACCTCGCGCGCCTGCCCGCGCCCATGGTCGCACTGGCCGGCAACCACGACGACCGCGGCGCCGCGCGCGACGCCTTCGTCCGCGCCGGGCACGGATTCGAGGGCGAACGGGTCCTCGGCGACTGGCTGGTGGTCGGGCTGGACTCCTGCTGGCCCGGGCACACCGCCGGACAGGTGCAGCCGCCGGAGCTTGAGCGCCTCGCGGAGAGCATCGAACGGCATCCGGGGCACTGGGTGCTGGTCGCGGTGCATCATCCGCTGGTGGCGGTCGGCAGCCGCTGGCTGGACCGGCTGGCGCTGACCAACGGAGACGCGGTGCTGGCGGCACTGGCACGCCACCCCCGGGTGCGGGCCTGCGTCTTCGGACACATCCACCAGGGCTACGACGCGATGCATGGCTCGATCCGCCTGCTCGGCTGTCCCTCGACGCTGGTGCAGTTCCTGCCGGAGGCCGCGGACTTCGCGCTGGAACCGGTGGAATCGGGCTATCGCGTACTGTGGCTGCATCAGGACGGCAGCGTGGAGACCGAACTCCGGCGCGTCCCCGGGACCCGGCCGGCCGGGCTGCCGGCATGAGCCGCGCCGCCCCGGCGGCAGTGGCGGACCCGCGGCGCGCGGCCCTCGACCGCTGGCTGCAGGACATCCACCCCGGATTCGCGCCGGCCTCCCCGCTGGGCAGCGATGCCAGCTTCCGGCGCTATTTCCGCAGCGTCCGCGACACCACCAGTCACGTGGTGATGGATGCGCCGCCGGGGCACGAGGATGTCGGGCCCTTCCTGCGGGTCGCGGCGATCCTGCGCGCACTCGGCCTGCGCGCGCCCGAGGTGCTGGCCGCGGATCGTGAGCAGGGATTCGTGCTGCTGGAGGACCTGGGGGACCGGACCTTCACCCGCGCGCTCGCGCAGGGCGTGCCCGAGGCAGACCTCTACCGCATCGCGGCCGAGACCCTGCGCAGGCTCCAGGCACGCTGGGCCGATCGCCCGGAGGCGATCGCCCCCGAGGCGGACAGGATTCCGGTGTACGACCATTCCCGGCTGCTGGATGAGGCCCGTCTGCTGGTCGACTGGTACTGGCCCGAGGTGCATGGCACCCCGGCCCCGGACACGGTCCGCGCGGGCTTCGAACAGGCCTGGCGAGAGGTGCTCGGCCGGCTGCCGGCGCTTCCGTCGACCCTGGTGCTGCGCGACTTCCACGTCGACAACCTGATGCTGCTTCCGGACGCCGGCGACGGTGAGGCCTGCGGCCTGCTGGACTTCCAGGACGCGGTGATCGGCAGCCCCGCCTATGACCTGGTGTCGCTGCTGGAAGATGCACGCCGGGACGTGTCTCCGGCCGTCGCGCAGGCGGTACTCGAGGACACGCTGGCGGCCGGACCCTGGGCCGCCGGCCCGTTCCTCCACCATTACCGCGTGCTGGGGGTCCAGCGAACGGTGAAGATCATCGGCATCTTCACGCGTCTTGCGCGCCGCGACCTGAAACCCGTCTACCAGGTCCACCAGCCGCGGCTCTGGCGCCTGCTGGAGCAGGGACTGCAGGCAGCGGAACTCGAACCGGTGGCCGGGTGGTTCCGGAGACACTTCCGGGCGGATGGACGACCTTGCGCGCGATGATCCTCGCCGCGGGGCGCGGCGAACGCATGCGCCCGCTCACCGACCGGACCCCGAAACCGCTGCTGACCGTCGGCGGCATCCCGCTGATCGAGCACGCGATCGCGCGCCTGCATTCGGCCGGCTACCGGGATCTGGTGATCAACCTCGGCCACCTCGGCGCACAGATCGAGGAGCGTCTGGGGACCGGAGAGCGCCTCGGGGTGGCCATCCGCTACTCCCGGGAACCGCCGGGTGCCCTGGAGACCGCCGGCGGCATCCGCGAGGCCCTGCCGTGGCTGGGGGAAGCGCCATTCCTGGTGATCAACGGCGACATCTGGTGCGATCATCCGCTGCGCCCGCCGGTGCTGGAGCCCGCAACGCTGGCCCACCTGGTCCTCGCAGCGAACCCGGCCCACCACCCTGGCGGTGACTTCACGCTGGAGGCGGGGCGTGTCGGTCTTTCGGGGGGGCACCGCCACACCTTCTCGGGTATCGGCTGGTACCGGCCCGAACTCTTCGCGGAGCTGCCGCGCGGGCGCCGGCCGCTCGCGCCAGTGCTGCGCGCGGCGATCGCCGACGGCCGGGTGGCCGGCGAGCTGCACACGCAAACCTGGATCGACATCGGGACCCCGGACCGCCTGGAGCAACTGGATCGGGCGTACCGCAAAGGCCACCCGGACGTGCCGGCTTGAATGCCGGGCACAGCTCCGGGCAGAGCCGGGGAAACCCTTCAGGCCCCGATCCGCAGATGCCCCCGAGCCGAGAAACGCACCCCGGGCCGCGGCGACCGTGCACCACGATGCCGGGGTTCAGCGCGCCGACCCCTCGGTGCCGTCGTATCCGGACACCTCACAGGCGGATATACGTCCAGCCTTCCGCCTGCCGCTGCGCGGCCTCCCGCACACCGGACTCCACCTCCTCCACCCAGGGCAGGAACTCGATCAGACGGTCCTCCTCGCGCTCGCGGCGCGCGCGGGACTGGCCGCAGGCGGTGACGCGAAGGTTCGGATAGTTGTACACGAGATCACGGATCCGGTTCGGAAACGGTGCGAGGTCGGTCCGGACCAGTTCGAGCGCCGTTCCGTGCACCACCAGCTGCACCTCGAGCTCCTCTCCGTCCAGCCAGGCGGTCTGGAGCATGTGCTCGATGTCGTCGAACAGCGCCGCGGCCTCGAGTCGGTCCGTCTCGGTCACATGAAAGAGGACCTGGTCGACATCCGGCCGTCCCGCCGCGACCGCGGCACTCGCCGCGACACCCGGGTCCCCGTTCCCGACCATCGGCACGGGCTCGTGCGCACCGTCGCGAGTGAACCCGATCACCGCGATCAGCACCAGCGCCAGGGCACCGATCGCTGCCACCAGCGCCGGCAGCCAGCTGCGCGGCGAGCCCGTCCGAGGCGGACGCCGAACAGCCGACGTCGGCAGCACATCCGGCCGATAGGCCATGTTCACCAGCTCCTTCAATTGGTAGAAGTCGCAGACTTCCCGGCTCAGGCTCTCGTTGGCCGAGATCGACTGCAACGCGGAGAGACGGTCCTCCGGCGAGAACTCCCCATCGACAAAGGCATTGAGGATCTCCTCGCTGGGGCGTCCTTCACTCATTGCGGGTTCTCACCAGCCTCAGCGTCGGCGACTCGGGAGCCGCCTGTTCCAGCAACAGCTTCCGCAACTGCGTGCGGGCCCGGCTGAGCCGGCTCATCACTGTGCCGATCGGCACGTCGAGCACTTCCGAGACCTCGGCGTAGGCAAAACCCTCGAGGTCGACGAGCGCAACCACCTGGCGGTGATCATCACTGAGTTGCGCCATCGCGCGGCGCACGTCCTGAACCACGCGGCTGCGTTCCGTCTGGGTCTCGGGACAGTCGCCGCAGGGCAGCTCCATCTCGTCCACGTCCACCGTGTCCTTCTGCCGGCGTCCCCAGTCCCGGTAGCAGTTGGTCATGATGCGGAAGACCCAGGCCCTCAGTGCGGCCTCGTCCTGCAAGGTCTTCAGGCGCGTCAGCGCCTTCATCATCGCTTCCTGGACCAGGTCATCGGCCAGTGCGGCGTCGTGACACCAGGCGTAGGCGGTTCGGTACAGCTGGGGCCGCATTTCGCACACCTGTTGCCGCAAACGCCGCTGTGCCAGCCACGTTGCCATCCGTCTCTCCTCGCCCGACCGTCGTCGCGATCTTGCTTGTTGTTGTGCGGTGTAAGACGCTAGTCATATAGACGCTATTCCCGGACATTGCCGGAGCCCCGGCAGGAAGACCATGGCCTTCGACCCCGAACAACTCGAGAATTCCTTCGCCTTCGACCCGGATGCAATCGCGGAACTCCGGGCCGCCTGGTCCGAACTGATCGTGGCGGTCGTCTGGGACGACCTGAAGAGCAGCTCGATCGGCGCGCTGCCCCGGCTGCGCAAGCGGGTGCTGGAGGTCGGCGAAAACCTCCGGTCGCTGCTGTCGGACCGGCGCTGGATCCCGCACGAACGCGAGCGGGTCAAGGGCGCCATGGCGGCCAGCCTGAACCTGCGCGACAGCCTGCAGCAGGCCGACCGGGCGGCGAGGCTGGTCTCGGGTGGTGCGGATCTCAAGCCCTTCGAGGAGCGATACCTGTCGTTCCGAAAGCGGCTCCTGACACTGATCGAGATCCACGAGCAGCGTTGGGGCGACCTGCTGGAAAGCCTCTACGCCGAGGACGCCGAGCCGGACGAGGATCCTGAAGACCGGCCTGATTGAGGACGAAACGCCGCGGCGTGCGTGTTGGGCACTGTCATTTCCGCTGCCACCCGCCCCGGACCATGAAAGAAAGCCGTAGGGTGGGCAAAACGAAGTGTGCCCACCGTGGATCGACACGGCCGGGACGGTGGGCCCGCTGCGCTTGGCCCACCCTACGCAGCAGGGTGGCACGCGGCCAACCGATCCTGCCCCGCCGTCCCGGGGACGGATTTGCAGATCTGTCCCTGCCCTTGGCAGCCCCGTCCGCAGGCGGGAGAGGGGGAACGGCGCGACTTTCACGTTAACATGAGGTTTCAGGGCGCCTTCGGCCTTCGGCTGACGCGCCACCCCCGGGGAATCCGGAGCACGAGGCCACACGGGGCAGGTGATGGGCGAAGACATCAGCGAGGGACGCTTCACCCTGGAGGACTATCGACGCTTCGCAAACTGCCTGGAGCGCGAGACGGAGTTGCTCGGGCACTGGTTGCGGAGCCGGGAGGAGCCCGGCTGCAGCCGTCCGCGCCTGGGCTTCGAGATCGAGGCCTGGCTGATCGACCAGGACTGCCAGCCTCTCCCCGGCAACGAGGCCTTTCTCGAGGCCTTCGACCATCCGATGGCTGCGCTCGAGCTCGCCCAGTTCAACGTCGAGCTCAATTCCAGCGTGTTCCAGACCGGGACCGAGTGCTTCTGCATGGTGCTCGAGGAACTCACCGAGACCCTGCGCCGGGCCCGGGCGGCAGCAGAGCAGATCGGCGGGACGCTGCTGATGGCGGGTACACTGCCGACCCTGCTGCCGGAGCATCTGGGGCTGCACCACATGTCCCGGCGCACCCGGTACCAGGCGCTGAACAGCGCGGTGCTGGAACGCCGCGCGCAGCGGCCGCTGCGGCTGGAGATCGAGGGCCGCGAACACCTGCGCCACCAACACACGGATGTGATGCTGGAGGCCGCGGCCACGTCATTCCAGATCCACCTGGAGACCCAGCCGACGGTCGCGCACCGGGTCTACAACGCCGCGCTCGCGGCCTCCGCACCGGTGCTGGCCGCGAGCGGCAACGCCCCGTTCCTGTTCGGCAAGCTCCTGTGGGAGGAGTCCCGGATCCCCCTGTTCGAGCAGGCGGTCGAAGTGGGCGGCTTCGGCGACTCCGCGCGCGGCCCGGTCCGCCGGGTGACCTTCGGCAGCGGCTACCTGCGCGAGAGCATCTTGGAGGCCTTCGAGGAGAACCGTCAGCACTTCCCGATCCTGTTGCCGAGCCGCCTGCCGGAGAACGACGCGACGCTTGCTCATCTGCGTCTGCACAATGGCACGATCTGGCGCTGGAACCGGCCGATCCTGGGAATCGACGCCGATGGCAGCTTCAATCTCCGGATCGAACACCGGAGCCTGCCCGCCGGACCCACCCTCGAGGACATGCTCGCGAACACCGCCCTGTTGCTGGGTCTGATCGAGCATCTGGTATCGCAGGCAGGCAACGGACACGGCGCCCTCGAGTTCGCCAGTGCCCGCGACAACTTCTACGCCGCCGCCCGCTACGGCCTAAGGAGCCGCCTGCGCTGGGAGGACCGGCAGCCGCAACCCGCCCGGCAGCTGATACTGCAGCGCCTGCTGCCCTGCGCCGCGGACGGTCTGGACCGGCTCGGCATCGATGGCAGCGAGCGCGATCACCTGCTGGGGATCGTCTCGGCCCGGGTGCAGTCCGGGCAGACCGGCAGCATCTGGCAGCAGCGCTGGGTCGACCGTCACGGCCGCGACATGAAGGCCCTGACCCGGGCCTACCGTGACTGGCAGGGCACCGGCCTGCCGGTCCACAATTGGAGTCTGTGATGTCCGATCCGCTCTTCGACGAACACGACGGCCTGCCGGAAGGCTTCCTGTCCGCCAGTCCCGGGGACCTGCACCGCATTCTGCCGCGGCCGGCCCTGATACGGCTCCCGGGGATGCGGACCCCGGCGGTGGCGGTGGTGCTGTTGCTGCACGGCAACGAGCCCGTGGGCCTGCAGGCGGTGCAGCAGCTCCTGCGACGCTACGCGGGCCGGCGCCTGCCACGGGCGCTGACGCTGGTGGTCGGCAATGTGCAGGCGGCAGCCGTGGGCCAGCGGCATCTGGACCGCCAGCCCGACTTCAACCGCATCTGGCCGGGCACGGAGCAGCCCGGCTCGCAGGAGTCGCGGATGTTCGAGCAGATCGTTGCCCGCCTGCGCGCGGACGGCCTGTTCGCGGCGATCGACCTCCACAACAACACCGGGCGCAACCCGCATTATGCCTGCGTCAACTTCCTGGACGACGGCTTCCTGAACCTGGCCGGCCTGTTCGGGCGCACGGTGGTCTATTTCACCCGGCCGCGCGGCGTGGCGTCGATGGCCCTCGCCGACATCGCGCCGTCGGTGACGCTGGAATGCGGCCACCCCAACGAAGCGGCCGGCATCCGGCACGCGCTGGAATTCATCGATGCGGTGCTGCACCTGAGCCGGTTCCCGGCCCACCCTCCGGACACCCGGTCCATCGAGGTCTTTCACACGGTCGCGCAGCTGCGCGTGCGGCCCGGCCTGCGCGTGGGGCTGGAGGAGGACGCCGACGTGGTACTGGAACCGGATCTGGACCGGATGAATTTCCGCATCCTGCCGGCCGGCAGCCGGCTGGTGCGCCAGACGGGGGCCACCTCGGACTCCCTGATCGCGACGGATTCCGAGGGACGCAACGTCACCCCGGACTATCTGGAGCAGGAGGGACCGGACGTGCGCCTGAGCCGGCCGATGATGCCGTCGATGCTGACGCTGGACACGCGGGTCATCGCACAGGACTGCCTGTGCTACCTGATGGAGCCGCTGGACCTCGCGCGGCACTCTGGCGCCGCCGCACGCACCGCGCACGGCTAGTGTCCTGAGTCAGAGGTTCGCAGCGCAGTGGCGGCGCCGCTTGCGGGTTCAGTCCTCGCGGTCGATCCGTTCCAGCACCTGTTCGACGCGATCGCCCTTGCGGTAGTAGCGCGGATCGCGGGACATTTCGGCCAGCGCGCGTTCCCGCGCCTCCTCGGTATCGAACCAGCGGAAGTACTCCCAGTCCGGCCCGAGCAGGTGGGGGGCGGACATGGTGCTGCCTTCGGGAAGCGTGATTCGGATGCCGTAGCGTTTCATGAACGAAGACAGTCTCGGGAATGAACGCGGGGCCGCGCCCGCCGTTCCATGGGCCACTTTAGCGCAGGTCGGTCGGCGAAGGGATTGGTGGCTACGCCCTGATTCGAACAGGGGACCCCATCATTATGAGTGATGTGCTCTAACCAGCTGAGCTACGTAGCCGCACGGGCTGCGAATTCTCGATTCCCGGCGGGCCAATGTCAAGCAGGGCCAGGCGCACTAGATGCGCAGCCGGTCGACCACGCGGCCGTCCCGCAGGTGCTCCTCCAGGATCTCGTCGATGTCGCGCTCATCCTGATAGGTGTACCAGACACCCTCGGGGTAGACCACCGCCACCGGCCCTTCATTGCAGCGATCGAGACAGCCCGCGGTGTTCACGCGGACCTGCCCCTTGCCATGAATCCCCATGTCCTTCGCGCGCCTCTTGGCGTAGGCCCGCAGCTCCGTGGCGCCGTGATCCTCGCAGCAGTTGCCGTCCTCGCGCATGTTGGTACAGAAAAAGATGTGTCGCTGGTAATAGCTCATGTCGCCTCCTGCCCTGAGACGACATCATAGCCACCAGTCTCCGCTCCGAACAGGCAACGGGATCCGCGATGTGGAAACAGCCTGGCGGGCCATGCGGAACCCCGCCCGTATTCCGGCATCCAGCCGGTCGTTGCCGCCTGCTGCTATCCTCTGCGGCCCGGCCTGTCTGCCGCGCCTGTGCAATGACTCCGACATCGAAAGCCTCACCACCCCCATCCAGCCGGCGAACCGGCGGTCCGCCTGCCTTCAGCGCCGAGCTGGCCGGCGCGGACCGCTGCGTGCTCTGCGGCATGTGCCTGCCGCACTGTCCCACCTACGGGGTACAGCGCGTGGAGGGCGACTCGCCGCGCGGGCGCATCACCCTGATGCAGGGACTGGCCCAGGGGCGCCTGCCGCCGGAGAACGCGCGGCTGCGCGCGCACCTGGAGGGCTGCCTCGGCTGCCGCTCCTGCGAGGCGGTCTGTCCTGCCGGGGTCCGCTTCGGCGAGTTGATGGATCACGGCCGGCACGTGCTGCACACGCATCCAGCGAGCAGGTGGCAGCGCCTCCGGGAGCTGCTGATCGGCCCCCTGCGGCGGGCGGCCCTGCGCCGGCCCGGGTTGCGCCGCGGCACCGCGCTGGCCGCGCGGCTGGCCCGCGGCTCGGGGCTGGCGCGCCTGCTGCCGCCGTCGTTGCTGCCGGGCCGGATGCTGCGGCACGTGGCCCCGTCACTGCAACGTCTGCCGGCACTGAGACCATCGGCTGCTCCCGCCGCCGCGGATGTCTGGCTCTTCACCGGCTGCATGGATGCCTTCTTCACCGGCCCCGATCTCCGCGCCGCCCTGGAACTGCTGGACGGACTCGGCGTACGCGTCGCGATCCCCCGGGGACAGGCCTGCTGCGGGGCAATCGATCAGCATCTCGGCCGGCTCGGCGACGCGGAGGCCCTGCGGACGTCGAACCTGCGGGCCTTCGCCGGCGAGCAGCGGGTGCTGGTGCTGGACAGCGGCTGCGAGGCACAGCTGCGCGAGTATCCGGCCGAGGGCTGGCAGGGCCGTGTGACCAGCCTGACGGGTTTTCTCGCCGACCTGCCGGTCGAGGAGTTCCGCTGGCGCACGGATCCCGTCCGCGTTGTCGTGCACCTGCCCTGCACGCTGCGCAACGTGACCCGGGAGACGGATGGCATCCGCGCTCTGCTGCAGCGCCTGCCGGGGGTGGAGGTGGTGACGCTCGCGCCGCCACGAAACTGCTGTGGCGCCGGCGGCACCGCGATGCTGACACAGCCGGCGATGGCCGATCCGCTCGGCCGGGAGACCCTGGAGGCGCTCCAGGCCCCGGAGCCCGGCGTGATCATCAGTCCCAACGTCGGCTGCAGCGTGCACCTGCGGGCCCTGCAGGCGGGCGGTCCCCGGATCGTCTCCCCGGCCCGGTTCCTGCGCGAGCGCCTCGCCCCCGCCCTGTCGTAGGAGGCCGGACATCCGGGCGGCATTCCCCGGCGCGGGATCGCCGGGAGGGCTCGTCTCCCACCGCGCCAGGCTGGACGCGCAGGAGCGCGCCTGCAGGGGGTCGTGGGAGGTCGTGGGAGCGGCTTCCAGCCGCGATATGCGGCGTTGCCTCAGGTGCCCAGGGCCATCGCGGCCAGAGGCCGCTCCCA
>NZ_JAWLHP010000050.1:0-22770 GCF_041690275.1 Thioalkalivibrio sp. | reverse complement strand
CGGCCGTCCCGCCGCCGTTGCCGGGGTGCACTACGGAATATTCCGGATTGATCCCCGGTGCGGTCAGTCGGATAAGGTGGACACAATCAAGGTCTGCATCATGCAGCCCGGGAGGCCGCATGCCTGGAAGATCTGCAACCCGAGTCGGGCTCGTTGCCCTGCTGGTCCTCTCATTCGTCCTTTCCGGAGGGCTGGGTGCGGGGGAGCAGTGGCCTGCGCAGCCGCTGGATGAAGATGCGCCGGCTCTGCCGTCCGGGTCTGGACCGGACCACCTCGAGACCCTCGTCCTCGATCTTCGGGTCCATCTCCTCCACGCCCCCGATTCGGAGACCGTCACCACCACCCTGACCCGGGCGGAGCTTGCGCGCGTTTTCGCAGGGGTCAACCGGGTCTGGGACCAGGCGGGAATTCGCTGGCGGGCGGGGGAGATCTCGCGTGTCGAGGTCCGGGACGGCGCCATGCACGAAGGTGTACTGGCAGGGAACATACCGCGCAGGTCCGGGATGATGGCCAGGATGGTCCCGCCGGATGCGGCATCCGACGGGTGGGATGTCTTCTTCATCCGGGACCTCGGGGGCAAGGCCGGAGGTGTCTACCTGCCGCCCATCACGGCCGTGCTGCAGAGCGAGCGGGGTCCTTCAGGGGTCCGGGACATCGAGGGGGACCTTGTCCGGATCCTGTCGCACGAGTTGGGCCATGCGTTGTCCCTGCCCCACGTCCGGTGCCGGGAGCAGGGAAATCTCATGTCCGCGGGGTGCATGGGAGTCAGCCGGACGCACCTTGCCCCGGATCAGGTCGAGCAGGCGCGGCGTCAGGCCCGGTCGGGCCGCCCCTATTCCGGTCATGCTTCGAGGCTGCTGGAGCGACAGTGAGAAGCGCCAGTGATGGGCGACTGCCTGGAAAGGCAGGGCGACCGGGAAATCGGCCCGGGGTCCCTGGGAGCCAGTTCGATGCCGGAAATGGGCCCGCGGGCGCCGTGGACCGGATCTCATGCCGAGCTTGCGCGGTGCGGTTGCAGCCGCAATTCCGCCTGCCGGTATCGGGCCCGCTGATCCCGATCAGGCTCTGGGGAAAATCCCCTTGCCTGCCGGGGAATCTGGTCTAGACTCGAAACAAACAATAACGCCGGCAGGCCGGGGTCCATGACTCCGTTCATCGGCGATCGACCAAAGGGTGGTGACCATGCGCTGGAGTGTTCTGGCCCGACTCGGGCTCGCTGTGCTGCTTCTGTTCCCGATCACATCTGTTGCCGAAACGGTTAAGGGGCGGATCATGGAGATCTCGCGCCTGGCCAATACGATCCAGATCCGGGTCCCCGACCAGGAGCCGGTTGTGGTCCGTTTCAACGAGAGCACCACGTTCGCCGAGGCCGAGGGCATCGGGGATCTGGGAGGAAACGATCTGATCGAGGTCGAGTACACCCCGGGGAGCCCCGCAACCCAGATCCGCAAGATCGTCTTCGGGTTGCCGCCCGGTATCGAGATCGACATTCAGGAAATGCTGGGCATTCTCACCGGGGATGAAGCCTACACCCTGGTGGACACCCGACCACGGGGCCCGTATCTCTCCGGTACGATTCCTTCGGCCATGCACCTGTTTCCCCGAATGGACGAGGAGGAGTTCATCGCCGCCTTGCCTGAGGACAAGGACCACCTGCTGATCTTCTTCTGCGGCGGTGCCACCTGCCCCTATACGGGCGAGGCGGTCGACCTGGCCCAGGGGGCGGGCTACACCAATGTCAAGGGATATCAGGGCGGAATTCCCGACTGGCGGCGGGCACAGCTTCCTCTGCACGCCGACCCGAACTGGGTGGCGGAACGCTTGAACCCGGGTCACGTGATCATCGACACCCGTAACCCGGTGATCAGCGCGACGGGTCATCTGCCCGGGGCCGTTGCGATGCCGGCCAGCAACTTCGAGGCCCTTACCGACCGCTTCATCCGTGAAGATCGCGAAGCGAGACTTCCAGGGGTCTCCGACCGGCGGGCGCCTGTCATCCTCTACAGCGACCAGCACCACAGCGACGACGTGTTGATCGCGTTCCGGGAGCTGACCAGCTGGGGCTACGGCCGGGTTGCGGTTCTGAAGGATGGTTTTGAAGGCTGGAAGGACGAGGGTCTGCCGGTCGAGAGCGACCAGCTGGCGTATGCGATCGAGTACGAGCGCCAGCTGGCGCCCGGGGCCATTGCTCCCGAGGAGTTTGCCGCAACCGACCTGACCCGTGACGATCTCATCATCCTCGATGTGCGCTCGGATCAGGAAGTGGCGGAGGCCGAGATCGCGGGAGCGATCCACATTCCGCTGGAAGCGATCGAGGACAGCCTGGAGCAGCTCGACCAGAGCAAGGAGATCATCGCTGTCTGTGCCACGGGAATCCGCGCCGAGATGGCGCGCCGCGTGCTCGACGGAGCGGGCTTTAACGTGCGCTTTCTGAACGAGCACATCGAAGTGGACGAAGACGGCAGCCTGAGCGTGCTGTAGAGCGTTCGCGTCAGGACCCGGCTGCAGGCCCGGACCGTCCCCCCACGAGCAAGAAGCGGGATCCGATTTCATGAAGCGAAGAGAATTCCTGAAACTCTCCGCGATGCTGGGTGCGGGTGCGGCCACGCCGGCCTTGATGACCGGCTGCGCCAGTCCAAGGCTGCCCGGCAGCGGACAAGTCGAGGCCAGTCCGATCGTCTGCAATGTCTGCTTCTGGCGCTGCGCGGGGACGGTATACAAGGAGGACGGGCAGCCCTGGAAGGTCGAGGGGAATCCGGAGGACCTTCATTCCCTCGGCCGGTTCTGCACCCGGGGGAGCGGCGGGCTCGGCATGTACCGCGACCCCGACCGTCTGCGTCAGCCAATGCTTCGGGTCACGGAAAACGGCCAGCAGACCTTCAAGCCGGTGTCCTGGGAGGAGGCCCTGGACTTCATCGCCTCACGCATGTCGAACATCGCGGAAACGCATGGCGAAGACCGACTCTGCCTGCTGTCCCACGGCGTCGGCGGCACCCATTTCCGGCGCCTTCTCGGAGCCTTCGGCTCGACCGGGTTTGCCCAGCCTTCGTTCGCGCAGTGCCGCGGTCCGCGGGATGTCGGGTTCGCCCTGACCTTCGGAGAGGGCGTGGGGTCGCCCGACCGCACCGACATGGAGAATTCCCGCTGCATCGTGCTGATCGGATCCCATCTCGGCGAGAACCTTCACAACAGCCAGGTGCAGACCTGGATCAAGGCCGTTGAGAATCGTGCCACGGTGATCACCGTCGATCCGCGCTTCTCGGTGGCAGCGGGCAAGTCCCGTTACTGGCTCCCGATCCGGCCCGGTACGGACATGGCGCTGCTGCTGGCCTGGATCCACGTGCTGATCCACGAGGGTCTGTACGATCAGGACTATATCGCCCGGTACGCGACCGGACTCGAGCAGCTGGCCGAACATGTCCTGCCGTTCAGCCCGGAATGGGCGTTCCTGGAGACCGGCATCAGTGCGGACGTGATCCGGGAGACCGCGCGCGAAATGGCTCGTCATGCGCCGGCGACCCTGGTGCATCCGGGTCGTCACGTGACCTGGTACGGAGATGATACCCAGCGTAGTCGGGCGATCGCGATCCTCAACGCGCTGCTCGGGTCATGGGGCCGTGAGGGCGGATATTTCATCCCCGAGAGGGTCAGCCTCCCGAGTTATCCCGTTCCGGAGGCGCCCGAGCCCAGAACCGACTGGATGGCGGAGGTGCAGAAGGACTACCCGTTGGCGCCAGCCGGCATCACCAACGTGGTGATCGAGAATTCGATCGGTGACGATGCCTTCTTCAAGGGCTGGTTCGTCTACGGTACGAACCTGCCCTATTCGGTGCCCTCGAGCGCCGACCAGATCCAGGCGGCCGCACAGTCCCTGGATCTCATGGTGGTGGTGGACACCATGCCCTGTGCGATCACCGGCTACGCGGATGTGGTGCTTCCCGAGTGCACCTACCTGGAGCGGCTTGACCCCATCCGGAACAGTCCGGAACGACAGCCGGCCCTCGCGGTGTCGTTTCCGGCCTTCGAGCCCCGGTACGACAGCAAGCCGGCCTGGTGGATCGCGAAGCAGATTGCCGAGCGGCTGGATCTGGGCGCCTACTTCCCCTGGGAGGACTATGCCGAGGAGGTGGACTGGCAACTGCAGCAGGTGGGCAGTTCGCTTGAGGAGATGCGGCAACTGGGCGTCAAGTCCTTTCCGCGCACCACCGCGAAGTTCTTCGAACCCGGGGAGGCCGTCGAATTCAGGACACCGAGCGGCCGGATCGAGCTGTATTCCGAGATGCTCGCGTCCTTCGGGCATGATCCGTTGCCGAAATATGCCCCGCCTCGGCGACCGCCCGAGCGCTACTTCCACCTGAGTTACGGCCGTGCGCCGGCGCATACCTTCGGTCGCACCATCAATAACCCGACCCTGTTCGAATTGATGCCAGAGAATGCCGTCTGGGTGAATCCACTGGTGGCGAGGGATTTCGCCCTGAGCAGTGGGGACTACGTGCGGCTGCGCAACCAGGACGGGGTGGTGAGCAACCGGGTCCGGGTGCGCGTGACGGAACGCATTCGCCCCGATTCCGTGTTCATCGTTCACGGCTTTGGCCAGAAGGATCCGCGACTGCGGCTGGCCAGCCAACGTGGCGCAGACGACAATCATCTGATGACCCGTGTCCTCATCGACCCGATCATGGGAGGTACCGGCATGCGCGGGAATTTCGTAACACTGGTTCCTGAGGAGCAGCTCGCATGAAGGTCTACGCGATGGTGATCGACACGAACCTCTGCATCGGCTGCGGTGACTGCGTGGTTGCCTGCAAGACAGAGAACAAACTGCCGGCGGGGCTCAACAGGGACTGGGTTGTGGAGGCCACGCGCGGGCGCTACCCCGATCTGACGACCGAATTCCGCTCGGAGCGCTGCAATCACTGTACCCACGCCACCTGCGTGCACGCCTGTCCCACGGGCGCCACCTATACCTGGCAGAACTCGAACATCGTGCTGGTGGAGCCGAGCAAGTGCACCGGTTGCAAGGCCTGCATCGCCGCCTGCCCCTACGATGCGCGGCTGATCATGACGCCGGACGGCTACATCGACAAGTGCACCTTCTGCCATCACCGGGTGGAGAAGGGCCAGGACCCGGCCTGCGTCAGTGCCTGCCCGACACACTGCATGCACTTCGGTCTCCTGAGCGATGCGCAATCGACGGTAAGCCGACTGCTGGCGACGCGGCCGCACAAGGCCCTGCTGGAGGAGACGGGTAATGAACCTCAGGTGTACTACCTGACCTGAAGCACCGACAGGGAAAACGACATCATGCTGGAAGAAGTCCTCGTCACCGTCCGCGACAATCCGGGCATCGATCCGTCCCTCTCGGTGTGGCACTGGGAGATTCCCGCCTATCTCTTTCTCGGGGGGCTGACCGCGGGGATCCTGCTTTTCGCCTCCCTGATCGTCCTGCTGGGCCGCGAAAAGGATTTCCCGTTCGTGTCGCGCAGGCTTCCGATCTGGGCCTTTGTCGCGCTCTCCCTCGGCATGCTGGCGCTGTTCCTGGATCTCAGCCACAAGTTCTACGTCTGGCGCTTCTACACGACTTTCCAGGTGTCCTCGCCAATGTCCTGGGGCTCCTGGATCCTGCTGCTGGTCTACCCGGTCATCATTCTGCTGACGGCCTGCACGCTGCGGGAAGGCTATCCAGCCTTGGGCCGGCTGGTGGACCGCTTTCGTGCCGGACACGCAGGGATCAACTTTGCCTGCAGACACCGCGTGCTCGTCGCACAATGGGGACTGATTCTCGCGGTCTTCCTTGGCTTCTACACCGGCATCCTCCTGTCGGCCTTCAGCGCGCGTCCATTCTGGAACACCGGCTTCCTGGCGCCGTTGTTCCTGGTCTCGGGCATGTCGGCCGCAGCGGCACTGGTCCTTCTCGGGACGCGCAGCGAGCACGAGCGCCACATGTTCACCCGCATCGACATCGTCCTGATCGCAATCAAGCTGTCGCTGATCGCATTGCTGCTGGTCAATCTCGCGACCGGTTCGAGGGTGCAGATCGAGGCCTCGCAGATGGTCTTCGGGGGTGAGTTCGCGATCCCGTTCTGGGTCTTCCTGGTGATTCCGGGTTTGATGATCCCGTTGATCCTCGAGTACTGGGAACTGAAGGGCACGCGGCGCGCCTGGATGCTGGTCAGTCCCGTTCTGGTTCTCTACGGCAGCTACATGCTGCGACAACTCACCGTGGACATGGGACAGGCCTCGAGTTACATCAGTTACGTCAACGCCTTCGACCCGGCCCTGCTCGAGTTGCTGCGGTGATCGTGGCCGTGTCCAGCCATCCTCGGGGAACATTGCCTCCCCTGATGCCATCCGTTCATTGAGAGGGTCCTTATCCCATGCAACGAATGCTGCTTATCCCTCTGATCATCCTCGGGTTTCTTCTGGTGGGCGCCGCTGTGCTGTTTGCCTTTGCACAAAGACCCACGACCGGCGCGATGGAAGAGCAGATCGAACTGGTCGGGCGGATGATCGTGCGCGGAGAGGACAGCCTCGCGGTTCCGGAACTGGCACAACGTATCGTCCAGGACCGCCGTGATTACGTTCTGGTCGATTTGCGCTCGGCGGCTGCGTTTGAGGAGGAGCATATCCCCGGCGCACGCCGCCTGCCTCTGACGGAGATCGTAAGCCCGGACCGGGCGCGCGAGGTCGCCGAGGGACGTACCCTGATCCTGTATTCCGAGCAGACCCCGGATGCGGCCCAGGTGGCCATCCTGCTTCGGGCCGCGGGCGTGGATGCAGTCGCGCTGCGCGGTGGCTTCGAGGGGTGGCTGCAATACACCCTGGACCCGGAGAGCGATCCGGGGGATGTCCAGCCAGTCCTGAGTCGCGGGGAACGACAGGCGGTGAGCTGCAAGTTCCATGGGGATTACATGCCCACGGCCGGCATCCCGATCGAGGCCGTGCGCACCGCCTATACGCCGCCGGTGGCACCCGTGGACCCGCCGGTGGCGACACCGCAAGCCGCCGCCGATGAGCCCGTTGACATCGAGCCCGTGGACCCGCTCGGTCTGGGACAACACCTGGGGCTCGGCAACCTCCCCGTCGAGCCGCAGCCACAGCGGGATCCCCTGGGTCTGGGGCTTCATCTCGGCGTGGGTATGGTCAGCGCGCCGCAACAGCATCCCGACCCTCTTGGTCTGGGACTCACGCACGGACTGGGGGTCGGGCTCGAGGATGCGGGGGCGGCGGCTCCAGAGGAGGATACCGCGGCTTCCGACGCTGCACCGGAACCCGCGGCTCCACCGGCGCGGCGTGCGCTGCGCATCGGCGAGGGTTGCTAGCGGGTCACCGCACGCTCAGGATTGCGGTATTGCGACCCCAGCGCGGCAATCGGGACGGACGACGCCGGATAAGCGGCTGCCGGATCTTCGGGTCGGGGCACGCTGTGCCGGTTGCAAGGGGGGCGGTTCACCTCCCGCGATGATGATCCGGAGAAGCAGTCCCCTGGAATGTTCTGGTCGGTAAAGACATGAAGGCCCCCCTCCTGATCAGTCTGCTCGGGGTATTGCTCATGGCGGGTGCCGCACACGCGGGTTGCCTGTCCTGTCACGAAGGTCACGCGCTACAGCCCGACGATCCGCATTACGAACTCTCCGAGTCGTGCGCATCCTGCCACCTTGGCAAACCGGATGCGGCGAACGTGTCGACAGCCCATGACGGATTGGTCGCGTCGCCCGGCGAGCTGGCGAATGCGACCGGAGCCTGCGCGGGCTGCCATGCCGAAGAGGTGGCCCACGTCCTCTCAGGGTTGATGCACACGGGCAGGGGCATGGTGAATGTCACCCGCTTCACCTTTGGCGAAGAACCCTACCCGGAAGGTCCGGGGGACCTCTCGTGCTGCGATGGGCTCGGTGATTCACCTGCGGATTCGCTGTTGCGCAAGCGTTGTGCCAGTTGCCATCTCGGGCAGCCACGCCATCAGGTGGGAACGGACCATGCGATCGGCAGCCGCGGGGGCGGCTGTCTTGCCTGTCACCTCTCCGCGGAAGCGGCGGCCGGGCACCCGGTGTTCACTAGACGGGTTCGTGATGAGTCCTGCGTGGGCTGCCATTCGCGTTCTGGGCGGATCGCCCTGAACTACGCCGGTCTGGCCGAGGTGGATGATGACGCGCTCCAGCGAACCGACACCAGCAATCTCGGCTATTTGCCCGACGGGCGCCTGGTGGAACAGCTAAGGGCCGATCTCCATCATCGGGCGGGCCTGGCCTGCATTGACTGCCACACCAAGCGGGACGTGATGGGACCCACGAGCGGGTTCCAGCATGGCAGCGACGCGGTGGACATCCAGTGCCAGGACTGTCATGCAAATGACCAGCCCCGCATCACGGTGCCGGAGTGGCCGAGCGATCTGGCCGGTCTGCTTGACGCAATTCCGTTCCCCGTGACGGACGCTACCGAATTTCTGGTCACGGAGCGCCGCGGAACGCCCTTGTGGCACGTCGAGGTGGCATCCGGCGGAAGCTTCCTGCATCGAAAGCTGGCGGGAGGCCGCGTGCCGATCCCGGCGCTGTCCGCGACTCACCATCCCGACGACGGAAATCACGATCGACTCGCCTGCAGCGCGTGCCACAGCGGGTGGGCACCGCAGTGCTACGGCTGCCACATGGAATACGATCCCGGGCAGGAACAGTGGGACCACGTTGACAGGGCGTTCACTCCGGGTGCCTGGATCGACGACCGCTGGGGCATCCGCAACGATCAGCCACCTCTGGGGGTTGGCCCGCATGGGCGGATCGTGCCCTTTGTCCCGGGTATGGTCCGAAGCATCGAGCATCCTGCGTTCGACAGGCCGCAGTTCAGGCGGCTGTTCGCGCCGCTCTCGCCGCATACGGTAACGCGCGGCCTGGAATGCGCCGCCTGTCATCGCTCGTCGGCGGCACTGGGCCTGGGGCAGGGACGCCTGAATCATGAGGAGGAGGGCTGGACATTCGAGCCCTCCGGTCGGGTTCTTGCGGACGGTATGCCGGAAGACGCCTTCGTTACGATGGACGGCCGTGCGGCGGAGACGACGCGCCGCGGCGCGCGCGGCCTCAGTCCCGAGGAATTGACCAGAATCCTGAATGCCGCCGTGCCGTAGCCGGCGAGGTTGACCCTGCAGGACGGGGCTGCAGTGGAGCAGGACTCAGGGGCCGCGCTTCCCGGCGCTGGCCTCGTCCGCGGCCGGCCTGTCGTCGACACGTTCCGACTCCGTAGCGGATTCGGATGGATCCCTCTCCGGAACGGCGTTGGCGTCCTCGCCGCCTCTCCTTGGCATCACCGTCAGCACGCCCGAGCAGCTGTAGTGGACCTCTTCCGCGAATGTGGTGGAGGCACACTCGGCGTGCACTGCCTGCGATCCGAACAGCAGCGCGCCGACCCCGGCGATTGCACCAAGTTTCCTCGGCAGTTGAAAGTCCATCGAGACGCTCCAGCGAAGATAGATGCCCGTGTGCTCTGAGAATAGTGCATGAAACAACAACGGCCCAGTAAGCACGGGGGCGCGGGGCGGGGGTCGGACCAAGCCAAGGCTATGTTTACGCAGGGAAAGCATCGCCATACAGGACGAATTCAGGTCTTGCTCGGCCCTTTTTGACCCCAGAAACGGCCCTTCAGGCGAAGGAGGCGGATGTCAGCGGGCGATGGCAGGGCACAGATGCAAGGGAGGCAGGGGCCAGGTCGGCATGTCCTCATGGCCCGTTTTTGGTGCCAAAAATGGGGCTCCAGGGCCGTGTGAGGCGGGTTTTTTGGCGTTATGGAGAGAGAGATCAATGGGTTAGCTTGGTCCGACCCCCCGGACTGGGCAATTCTACGCCTTGATCGGTGCCGCGCATCAGGCAGAAGGTGTGATGGGGTCGGATCCAGTACACGCGACGTGAAGGAGGAGCCATGGAACTGAAAAGCACCGTCACCCTTCACACTGGCCGCCGGATGCCCGTCTTCGGTCTCGGGACCTGGGAGTTGACGCGGGATACCGCCGGCACCGTCGAGCGTGCCCTCGAGCTTGGTTACCGGATGATCGACACCGCCGTCGACTACGGCAGCCAGCCCGGCATCGGCGAGGCGCTCGGCCGGACCGCAATCCCGCGCGAGGAGATCTTCCTCGTCGCCAAGGTGGAGGAGAACGACCAGGCCTATGAGGCCACCAGGCGCTATCTTGACGAGATGCGACAGGATTACGCCGACCTCATGCTCATCCACCGGCCGCCCCGGCGCGGCGTGGGTACCGATCTCTGGGAAGGCCTTGTTCGGGCCCGAGAAGACGGCCTCGTCCGTGAAATCGGCATCAGCAACTATTCGATCGAGCAGATGGACCGGCTCACGGAAGAGGCAGGGGAATCACCCGTGGTCAACCAGATCGAGTGGACACCCTTTGGCTGGAGCCGGGAGATGCTCGACGCGTGCCGGGAGAGACGCGTCGTGATCCAGGCCTGGAGCCCCCTGACACGTGCCCGGCGACTTGACGATGACACCCTGCGCCGCATCGCCGACCGTCGCGACGTCACTCCCGCGCAGGTCCTGCTGCGCTGGGCCCTTCAGAAGGAGACCGTGCCGCTTCCCAAGGCGAATGACTGGGACCACCTTGTGGAGAACCCGGGGGCGCTGGACATCGAGCTCGATGACGACGAAATGGCCGTACTCGATGGCCTGAATGAGCATTGGTCGGCGGTGGGGCCCGCGGTGCAGTACCTCTGACGACGACTCCTTCCCGCGAAGAACGACGCCGGAGCCGGTCCGTCGTCGGCGCTGGGCCGACCGTCGTTGAGCCCCTGGCAGTCCCAGGTCAGTATATTGGTGGAGCTATCCGAAGCGTATCCTGTCCCTGGCCCACCCGGATTGTGTGTATCCGCCCCCGCTGTCGATGACTGGTGCACATCAGTCCAAGAAAGAGGACCCGATCGAGCACATGCCCGAATCCCGTGACGATTCGCCGCAACAGACCGCATGGCACGCTGTCTCCGGCGACGTGGCCCTGGAGAGGCTCGACAGCGGCAAGGACGGCCTGAGCGCCGACGAGGCCAGGCAGCGGCTGAGCAAGTACGGTCCCAACCGCCTGCGTGAGAAGCAGGGGCGGCCCTGGTGGCGCCGGTTGCTGGAGCAGTTCAACAACGTCCTCATCATCATCCTGCTGATCGCCGGGGCGGCGACGGTGATGCTGGGTCAGTGGGTCGACGCCGGGGCCATCTTCGCCGTGGTCCTGATCAACGCCGCCATCGGCTTCGTTCAGGAAGGCAAGGCGGAGCGGGCCCTGGAGAGCATCAAGGGGATGCTCTCGCCCAAGGCCAAGGTGGTTCGCGACGGGCGGCACCGAGAGGTGGACGCAGAAGCGGTGGTGCCCGGCGACATAGTGACTCTCTCCGCCGGCGACCGGGTCCCCGCCGACGTGCGCCTGCTCGACATCAAGCGGTTGCGCACCCAGGAGGCGGCCCTTACCGGCGAGTCGGAGGCGATGGGCAAGCAGGCCGACCCGGTGGATGAGGAAACGGAGCTGGCGGACCGCGCCTCCATGGCCTTCGCCGGGACCATGATCGTCGAGGGCACCGCGACGGCACTGGTGGTAGAGACCGGTCGGCACACCGAGATCGGACGCATCTCCGAGATGCTGGAGGAGGTGGAGCATGTGCAGACGCCGCTGCTGCGCCAGCTCGATCACTTCGCCAAGATCCTGGCGGTGATCATCGTCGGCGTCGCCACCGCCATGGCGTTGTATGGGGTCTTCGTCCACGACCGGAGCTGGAGCGAGATGTTCCTTGCCGCCGTGGGCCTCGCGGTCGCGGCCATTCCCCAGGGCCTCCCAGCCCTGGTCACCATCACCCTGGCCCTGGGCGTGCAACGGATGGCCAGGCGCAACGCCATCATCCGCCGCCTGCCGGCGGTGGAGACCCTGGGCTCGGTCTCCACCATTTACTCCGACAAGACCGGCACACTGACCCGAAACGAGATGACCCTCCAGGCCGCCGCCCTGGTCGACGGCGAGGTGCAGGTCGACGGGGTTGGCTTCACCCCGGAGGGGGACTTCCGCCGCCGCGACAGCGAGAAAGAGGAGGGCGAGCGCCTCGACCCCGACGAGCACGCGGTGCTGAAACGCTTCCTGACGGCGGCTGTGCTCTGCAACGATGCCGTGCTGGAGCGGCAGGGCGACGAATGGACCGTCAACGGCGACCCAACGGAAGGCGCCCTGGTGGTCGCCGGGGCCAAGGCCGGCTGGGACACACGGCAGATGCGTGACCAGGCGGAGCGCATCGATGCCATCCCGTTCGCCGCCGAACACAAGTACATGGCCACCCTGGATCAGGATCTGGAAGGCGATCAGCCGGTGATCCATGTCAAGGGCGCCCCGGAGGTGGTCCTGGAGCGCTGCGACAGGGTGGCGGCCGCAGACGGCGACGGCGAGCTGGACCGCGATGCCTGGGAGGACAAGATCCAGGACCTCTCCAGTCGCGGGTACCGGGTCCTGGCAGTGGCCGACAAGCCTGGTGCCGGTGGCAACGAGTTGAAGGACGAGGACGTGGAATCCGGCCTGGTGCTGCTGGGCCTTGCCGGGCTGCTCGATCCGCCGCGGGATGCCGCCATCGAGGCGGTGGAGCGCTGTCGCAACGCCGGCATCCGGGTCAAGATGGTCACCGGTGACCACGCCCTCACCGCTCGCGCCATCGCCGAACAACTTGGGCTGGACCGCACCGACAGGGCGCTCAGCGGCAGCGAGATCGCCGAGCTCTCTGACGACGAGATCACCCGCCGCGAGGGCGACGTGGACGTCTTCGCCCGGGCCGCCCCCGAACACAAGCTGCGCCTGGTGGAAGCGGTGCAATCCCGCGGCGGCGTCTGCGTGATGACCGGCGATGGAGTCAATGACGCCCCCAGCCTGAAGCGCGCCGATGTCGGCATCGCCATGGGGATTCAGGGCACCGAGGCAGCCAAGGAGGCGGCAGAGATGGTGCTTGCAGACGACAACTTCGCCTCCATCGCCAACGCCGTGGAGGAGGGGCGCACCATCTACGACAACATCAAGAAGGCCATCACCTTCCTGCTGCCAAGCAACGGCGGTGAGGCCCTCTCCATCCTTGGCGCCGTGCTTCTGGCCACCGCGTTGCCGATCACCCCGGTGCAGATCCTCTGGATCAATATGGTTACCGCGGTCACCCTGGGCCTGGCCCTGGCCTTCGAACCGGCCGAGGCGGACGTGATGCGGCGCAAGCCGCGGAAGCCGGACGCCCCGATCCTGGACCGCTTCCTCGCATGGCGGGTGGTCTTCGTCTCCCTGCTGCTGGTGTCCGCCGTCTTCGGCCTGTTCCTGTGGCAGACGCAGGCGGGCGTCGACGTGGACGTGGCCCGCAGCCTGGCGGTGAACATGCTGGTGGCCGGCGAGATCGTCTACCTGTTCAACGCCCGCATGCTCACCGAGCGTTCCCTGTCCGCGAAGGGCCTGTTTGGCAGCCGCGCCGCTCTGATCGCCGCTGGCCTGGTGATTGTGTTTCAGCTGCTTTGGACCTACACAGGCCCGATGCATTATCTGTTCGGGAGCGCTCCGCTGGCGCTCTGGCACTGGGGGGTCATCGCTGCCGTGGCAGTGGCCATCTTCCTGCTGGTGGAGGCGGAAAAGGCGGTATGGCGACGGTTCGGCTGGCGCTAGCGGGCCATGCGGGAAGTTCGGTCATCATGGAGCACGGCGAGACAGGTCGCCCCCGCTCAGGGCGGTCTGAGGCCGGGTGGCCATTTTTGCAAACGCCGAATCAGGGAAAGCGGACTGTTAACCTCGCAGGGATGTTAGCGTGAGGGCCTGCGGAGCAACCGAATACGGAGGCATGCCAATGCAGACGATACGGATACCGGGCACCGATCTTGAGGTCTCGAGGATTGCGCTGGGCACCTGGGCCATCGGGGGCTGGATGTGGGGCGGAACGGACGAGCGCCAGTCCATCGAAACGATTCATGCGGCGATCGACAGGGGTGTCACGCTGATCGACACCGCGCCGATCTATGGTTTCGGCAGATCGGAGGAGATTGTCGGCAAGGCGCTCGCCGAGCATGACGACGGAGAAGCAGTGCATGTGTCGACGAAGGTCGGCCTGGAATGGGATGATGGCGGCGGCGTCCATCGCAATGGCTCGTCGGACCGTGTCGAACGCGAGATCGATGATTCCCTGAAGCGCCTCGGCCGGGATTGCATCGATATCTACCATGTCCATTGGCCGGACCCGACGCGCCCCGTGCAGGAAACCGCCCGCGCGATGCGCCGTCTGCTCGACCAGGGCCTGATCGCCAACGTCGGCGTGAGCAACTTCACCTGCGACCAGATGGAGCGATTCCGGGCCGAGTGCCCGATCCATGTCTGTCAGCCCCCGTACAATATCTTTGAGCGCGGCATCGAGTCCTCCATCAAGCCATACTGCGAGCGCAACGCGGTGGCGCTGATGACCTACGGCGCCCTGTGCCGCGGCCTTCTGACCGGCAAGATGACCACCGATGTGTCGTTCGAAGGCGACGACCTGCGCAAGAACGACCCCAAGTTCGCCGAGCCCCGCTACGGCCAGTATCTCCGCGCCGTGGAACGGCTGCAGCAGCATGCCGGGGAACGGTTCGGACGCACGCTGATCGACTTCAGCATCCGCTGGGTGCTTGAGATGGGCGTGCCGATCGCCATCTGGGGCGGACGGCGGCCCGAGCAGATGGAACCACTGGACCGGCTCTTCGATTGGTCCATGGACGGCGCCGCGCTTTCCGCGGTGGATTCGATCCTGGCCGAGGCCGTCAAGGACCCGGTCGGACCCGAGTTCATGGCGCCGCCGACGGGGCTCGCCTGAGCGGCCGTCGGGCTGCGCAGACCGTTGCAAACCGGCCGTGGCCGCCGGGACACAGCCACGACCCCTTCATAGAAACGTTTGACAAGGAGACCAGCATGAGACTGATCACATCCCTGACCCTCGCCGGCACCCTGGTCCTGGCGCTGCCCGTGCTAGCCGAGGACCGTCCGGATCATTTCCAGGGCAAGCCGTCCGAAACGGTGGAAGAGGCCCTCGCCGTCCTGAACGAGCATAACCCCAGGCTGGAGGTGCTGTTGGCAAAGGATACCCTGACCCCGCAGGAGGTTGGTGACGTCCACCAGCTCACCTACACGCTGGAGAACGCGCTGGAGACCATCGCGAATGAGCACGAGCGGGTGGCAGAGTTGCTGGAAGAGGTGCACCTCGCCTCGGAAGCCAATGACGCCGACACCGTCCGGCGCAGCGGGCGCGAGTACCTGGAACGTTCGCAGAAGCTCATTCCCTGAGCCGGCCGGGCGGCCGGGGTCGGACCAAGACAAGCCCCTGTTGTCAAAAGAAAAATGGGTCCAGAAAGGGGTCATTTCAGGCCTTGAAGGCCCCTTTTCAACCCCGGGATTGGCCCTTCAGGCGCAGGGAGCGGACGTTCGCCAGAGACAGCGAGGACACCGAGGCGCCGCAGATGAAGGAATTTCAGGAGACAAGGCAGGCCCTCATCGCCCATTTTTGCTGCCGAAAACGGGCTTCCAAGGCCCTGTGGTCGCTCTTTTATGGGTTTTTTGCCCCATCTATCAGCGGGTTGGCTTGGTCCGACCCCGCGTGGCCCGTGTTTCGCGGCCGAGGCCATTCCGGCCCGGCACGCTGCGGCTGTTCGGCTGGCAGGACCGAGCTGCATTGTCTCAAGGCCCCGTGCGAACATGCGGCCGTTTGTGGTGCGGTGTTGCCGGGGGTTACGGCAGTGGGCGCGGCCTGGATCCCTTCAACCCTCCGACCAGACCATTTCGCCGCACTCGGCGAGGCCGTAACCCTGTAAACGGTCGGCTTCGCGGCGCGAATCTCCCGACTGGATCTGGCTCAGCAGTTCGCGAAACAGGGTCCTGAAGTAGATCGACCGGTTCAGTACAAAGTCGAAGGCCTCCCAGCCGGTGGGCAGGAAGGCAAGGTCGAATTCGCGCGCGGCCGAGCGCGTGCCCGCTGTCGCATCGGCCTCGCCCATGGCGATCAGTGACGCGGACTCGCGTTCGGAGTGGGCAACGGCAACGCCCTTGAGGCTGCACGGCTCGCTGCCATGATATCCAAGGTGCTCACGAAGGAAGCGCTGCGTGCCGGATCCCTGCTGTCGCATCACCCAGCGCAGGTCCTGTTGCAGCAATTGCTCAAGAGATGAGTGGCGCTCGGCGACCGAGCGGTTCAGGATCAGGCCCTGTTCGCGGCGGAACGCACGGATGATCACCCACTGGCGATGCTGCGGGAACGAACGTATCAGGGCGGGGTGGCGCGTCTGGCTCTCCTCTGCCGGACCCCAGTGCACGCAACAGGCGTCGACCCGGTGCGCCTGCAGCAGTTCGAGGCCGAGCCGCGTCACGATCGGGGTGAAGCTCACCAGCGCGTGCGAGCGCATCCGGTCTGCAAGCCGGGGGATCACGCGATGCAGAAGCGCGTCATCACTGCCCGCCAGCACGAGTCGGTCGCTCAGCAGGCCACCGTGAGTCGATTCCAGCATCCACTTGTCAACCAGTTCACGGGGGAAAAGCCACTTTCCGGTGACCTTGGTTCCCGGAATCTTGCCTTCGCTGACCAGCGCATAAACCTTCTTTTCATGCAGATTCAGATACTCCGCGACCTGCTTGACGCTGAGAAATCGTGGTGTCTCTACAGCGGTTGCCATGGCTCAATCCCCATCGTTTGCCTCCGCGCGATGCCCCGGCCGCGCCTCGGGGATCGCGTCGAACAGGACGTGCTCAGCGCCGTGGTAAACCAGAAAATGCCGGCCCTTTGCGCGGGCGATCAGGGTGACGCCCATCCGGCGAGCAAGGTCCATCCCCTGCGATGTCACTCCGGATCGCGACACCAGGATCGGGATCCCCATCATCGCGACCTTGATCACCATCTCGCTGGTCAGGCGGCCAGTGGTGTAGAAGATCCGGCCACCTCCGGACAGGCCCTCTAGCCACATGTGCCCGGAAATCGCGTCCGCGGCGTTGTGCCGCCCGACGTCCTCCACGAAGATCTCGATATCGTCGCCACGACAGAGCGCGCAGCCGTGTACTGCACCGGCACGGCGGTAGACCTCGTTGTATTCGTTCACTCGCTGGAGGGTGCGGTAGATCTCGGATTGCCGAAGCACCACGGGTGGAAGGTGGATTTCGTCCAGCTTGTCCATCAGGCTTCCGAACACGGTGCCCTGACCGCAACCCGTGGTCACGGTCCGGTGCGCCAGTTTGCCCTCCCAGTCTTCCACACCGCTCGACGTCGTCACTGCGACCGAGTCGCTTTTCCAGTCGACCTGAACGGAGAGAATCGAACCGATCGTCTTCACGAAGCCCTGGTTGCGGAGATAACCCAGCGCCAGCAGTTCCGGCGCGCTGCCCAGCGTCATCAGCGTCACGATCTCGCGCTTGTCCACATACAGTGTCAGTGGACGCTCGCCGGCAACATGGACGTCGCGGGGCGTGCCGAATTCATCCAGAACCTGGACCGGATGCGACGGCGAGAGGCCGGCGGCGCTCATCGCCGGCCGCTGAGCCGAACGTGTCGAGGGTTGGTTCATCACGCGGGCATGGGCTGTGTTCCGAGACGGTGACTCACTATCGAAACCGGTGGAAGCAAAATCCATTCCCCGCCGCAGCGGACACCTTCGGCACGGTGCGGGCCCGGACCGGGAAAGCGCTGATTAAAGCCATCCTGGCTTTCTCAGCGCTGTACAGACGATTTTCAGCTTGTTTCAGAAACAACCACCTGCGGTGGCCAATCCTGACGGCACTTCCCTCCGCCGCAGGGAAACGCCGATGAATCAGCGTTTCCCTGGACAAATTGTCCCACTCGAGTGGGGCGAAATGTCCCTGCGGTGCCTACGGGCTCCCGGAGGCAGAGCCGAGATTCAGTCGGTAACGCAGCACCTGAAGATGGTACGTGTCTTGCGTGGGGAATGGGCGTCACAGCGTATACGAGCAAGTACGAGTCGAGGCGTCCATGAATCAGACCAAACCCGACCCAATCGTCGCAGGGGGCAACGAAAGTGATCTGCCAAGGAGCTTCCGGGTCAGTGTCGTGATGGAAAGAAGGGAGCGGCCGGATGCCCGGTGGATCCGCGAGAGCTGGCACCTCACCGGCGTGACCCTGGACCAGGGGGCGGGCGAGTCCGACGCGGGCGGCCGCGTCATCCGGGAAGGAGACCAGGGCGAACAGTACCTGTGGTCAGGCTTCGAGGTGCGGCTGTACCGCGACGAACTGGAGAGCTACTACCACAACCTCCTGGCCCGGGAACCGAAGATCTTCGTGGTGACGCATACGGATCAGCAGGGTCGCCCGGAGCCGTTTCTGGTGTCGTTGAGCTACGACGAGGCGAATGCCTACGAGTTTGGCGGGGAGGTCGTCTACAACGCGGCGATTCCCCCGGTGCTCTACGCGTGGGTGGAGCAGTACCTGCTCGAAAATTATGCCCCGGAACGCCGGATCAAGCGCAAGAGGGATTGCCCGGGCGGTGACGGTACCTGTCAATGAACCGCTTACAGGAAGGAACACCGTGGCCGACATGAGCGGGTCCGGCAGCAGAAACCCGGGCGACGACGGCTTCCTGCGCCGCTGGGTCAGGCGCAAGGCCGAAGTGCGCCGCGGTGGCGCGACGGAAGATTCCGAGGCTGCGCCGACGGATGCCGGCCAGCCTCCCGTGGCGACAGCCTCAGGAGTGCCGGAGCCGGCCGGCTCCGGGGACCCGCCTGCGCCTGCCGAACCCGAAATCACCGACACCGACATGCCGACGCTCGAATCCCTCGATCAGGATTCGGACTACAGCCCGTTTCTTTCCCGCGGCGTGAGCGCGGAGCTGCGGCAAAAGGCGCTGCGCCAATTGTTCCGGCAGCCCAAGTTCAACGTCGAGACCTGTCTCGACGATTTCCAGGACGACTATCTGAATTTCCAGCCGCTCGGCGACATCGTCACCTGCGACATGCGTCACCAGACCGAGGTCGAGGCACGACGCAAGGCGGAACGGGAGGCGGAAGACGCCGCGGAGCGCGCCGCGCAGGTTGCCGGCGCACCGGAGTCTGCCGCGGCGCCTGTGCCGCCCGATGCCCCGGCTGCCGACGACGTTGCGGCCGCAGATCCGGATCCGCCGGCCGCGCCGGACGAGGATGACGGCACCCGGACCCGGCCGCCACCAGGGGACGGCGGTACCGCTGCGTAATGGACGCCTTCACCGTGAGGCCCGGTGGCGCCCGGCTGCCGCACTCGCCGGAGCGGCTCACGACACGATCAACCCACAGGAACGACTGCCGATGAACACGCCGCAGGAACACAACGCCAACGCCCGTGCCGAGGCCCTCGCGGCCGTCCGGGACATGGGTATGGAGCCGACCTCGAGGGTGAGTTATCACTCTGAAGGTCGGGTCCTGATCATCGGCATCGACGAGGAATCGGCGCTCGACGCCGCGCGGAAGCTCCGCGAAGACCTGACGCCCGCGGTACTGCTGACGGCCAACGGCGAATCGACGGAGGCGGACGGGATCCCCGTCCTTTATTCGCAGGGCCGCGAACCCCTGGTCGAAGGGCACCTCGGGTCGTTCATGGTCACCCTGCAGATTGGGGGCAAGACCGCGAACGTCGCCACGCTGCTCAACAGCGCGTGGAATGCGTTCGATCTGGTGCTGGACCTGGGACTCGCACCCCTGATCACGGCGGAGTGGCCGCCGGTCGGTTACTTCGCTCCGCCGTTCGGCGATCGGGAGGCGCTGGACCGCGCGCTCGAGGCGCTGGGTGACCTGAGGGGCGAATTCGAGAAGCCGAAATTCTTCCGGTACGATCCCGGCATCTGCGCCCACGCTCGCAGTGGCATACGGGGCTGCACCCGCTGCATCGACGCCTGTCCGGCCATTGCGATCCGGTCCCTCGGGGAGACGATCGAGGTTCAGCCCGAACTGTGCCAGGGAGGTGGCATCTGCGCCACCGTCTGTCCGACCGGCGCGATCACCTACGCGTACCCGCGTCCTGCAGATCTGATCCAGCGCCTGCAGACCCTGATGCGGCACTACCGTGAACACGGCGGGGAAGACCCCGTCGTGCTGTTCTACGACGACGAGGCCGGGGCCGAGATACTGCAACGGATGGAGCCGTTGCCCGGCCAGGTTCTCGCAGTGGAGGTGGAGGAACTCGGCAGCGTGGGCCTTGACGTGCTGCTGGCCGGGTTGGTCGCGGGCGCGCGCGAGATGCTGCTGCTCGATACGCCGGCGTTGCCCGCAAAGGTGCGCCGGAACCTGCAGGAGCAGCTGGGCCACGCGGGGGTCATCCTGCACGCGCTGGGTTTCCCCCGGCAGGCCCTGCGCTTGATTCAGGGTGGAAGCGGCGCGGTGTCGAGCACCGATCCAATGCCGGCCATCCACCCGGAACAGGTGGCCGCCTCCGACCGCAAGCGCCTGACACTGTTCGCCGCACTGGATCACCTGAACGCGGAGGCGCCTTCGCCGCAGTCCGAGATCGCGTTGCAGGCGGGTGCGCCCTTCGGCGAGATCCATGTCGACCCGAAGGCCTGCACGCTCTGCATGGCCTGCGCCGCCGTCTGTCCTGCCCAGGCGCTTTCCGCGCCTGGCGATACACCACGCCTTGAGTTCACCGAGGGGAATTGCGTGCAGTGCGGTATCTGCGAGATCTCCTGTCCGGAACACGCGATCTCGCTTGGGCCACGGCTGCTCACCGATGCCCGGCAACGCTCAGAGCCTCGGGTGCTGCATGAAGAGGCCCCCTTCGAATGTGTCAGCTGCGGCAAGCCCTTCGCCACCCACCGAATGATCGAGCAGATCCTCCAACGGCTGGAAAAGCATCCGATGTTTCAGGACGAGCCGTCGAGGAGGCGCCTGATGATGTGTGAGAACTGCCGTGTGATCGACATGTTCCAGGGAAGTGGCGGAGGGACAGTTTGACTCTGCCCCGCGTCGGCACGGACACAATGTCGCGGTACCTGCGCATGCTTCGACGCCCCTGGGCCTGAATATGCCTTTTACTTCCTTTTTGTCCGTATTTTCCGCGATGGCATGGCCCATTGATTGCTTGCTTAACCTGCAACAGGAGAGACGATGCAGGCCCCATGGTTAACGGAAGAAGATCAGGCCCGGATTGGGATGTACGCGTTACTGGCCAGGCTGCTGGCGGCGCCGGCCAATCAGGCACAGCTGGACGACCTGGCACAGATGGCAGTGGACAGCAGCCCGGACGGGGAGGCCGCGGTGGCATTGTCGCTTCTGAGGCTCGCAGCGCAGCAGGCGCGCGCACAGGAGGTGGACGACGAGTATCACAAGCTGTTCATCGGAATCGGGCGCGGGGAACTCGTTCCATACGGGTCCTGGTACCAGACCGGAGCGCTGATGGAGCGTCCGCTGAGCGATTTGCGGCAGGACCTGGCGCGGTTCGGCCTGGAGCGGGAACCGGGCAATCCGGACCCGGAGGATCACGCGGCCTTTCTCTGCGAGACGATGGCTGTTCTGGGTTCGTCCCGCGAGGTCTCCGAGGACGCACAGCGCGCATTTTTCAGTGCGCACGTGGGGAACTGGATGCCGGCGTTCTTTCGGGATCTCGAGACCTGCAGTTCGGCTTGTTTCTACAAGGCCGTGGGGCATCTGGGCACGGTCTTCATGCGGTTGGAGAAGGATTATCAGAGGTTTGACGAGCGGTGAACGGGCAGACCGGGGGCGGACCCCGGGGCCGCAGTGGACGCCGCGATGTCTTGAGCAGGGTGTTATCCAGTCAAGGAGTCACATGACATGAGCGAAAAATCCCAACAGCGCACGGTTCGGGCGCATTCAGAAGAACGCCGGCGGTTCCTGAAGACGGCCGGGCTGGCCGGGTCCAGCGCCGCGGCAGCGGCCGCAATGCCCGGCATCGTGGCCGCGGTGCCGGAGGCCGGAGAGACCGTGACCGAGCCGGTGGACACGGGGTACCGGGAGAGCGCGCACGTGCGCGACTACTACCGGACCGCCTCGGAGTAGCCCGGGACCGAATCGCAAAACAGGAAGAATGCACAGACCCCGCTTGGGGGTCAGGAGCAACGAGACATGAAACTGATCAAAAAGTCCGATCCCGTCTCCGCCGCTGAATCACCTTCGGCGGGCCGTAATGCCGACGGCAAGGGGGTTTCACTGGACCGCCGGGCATTCCTGCGCAATGCCGGCCTGACCGCCGGCGGATTGGCTCTGGCAAGCCAGGTGACCCCGGGACTGGTTCGGCAGGCCGAGGCGGAAGGCCCGGTATCCGCCAACGGCGAGGTGCAGACCAGGCGCACGGTCTGTGGCCACTGTTCGGTCGGTTGCGGCATCTACGCTGAGGTCAAGGATGGTGTCTGGGTCGGGCAGGAACCTGCATTCGACCATCCGTTCTGCCTCGGTGGACACTGCGCCAAGGGTGCGGCTGTGCGCGAGCACGGGCACGGCGAGCGACGCCTGAAGTACCCGATGAAGATGGTCGATGGCCAGTGGAAGCGGATCTCCTGGGATCAGGCCATCGATGAGATCGGCGACAAGATGCTGGAGATCCGGGAGAAATCGGGTCCGGATTCGGTGCAGTGGCTGGGCTCGGCCAAGTTCAACAACGAGCAGGCCTACCTGTTTCGCAAGATGGCGGCCCTGTGGGGCAGCAACAACGTCGATCATCAGGCGCGGATCTGTCATTCGACGACGGTCGCCGGCGTGGCCAATACCTGGGGCTACGGCGCGATGACCAACTCCTACAACGACATCCTGAAGAGCAAGTCGATCCTGATCATCGGCGGCAATCCGGCCGAGGC
>NZ_JAWLHP010000049.1:16434-22883 GCF_041690275.1 Thioalkalivibrio sp. | reverse complement strand
AGGCGGGGCCTTCCCGGCGATTCCGGCGCCGGGGGGCTGGCCGCCCAGAGCGTTCGCCCCCCGCGCCCTGTGGGAGCGGCCTCCGGCCGCGATGGCCCCGGGCACTCCAGGTAACGCCGCATCGCGGCTGGAAGCCGCTCCTACGAGGCGGGGCCCTTCCCGGCGATTCGGCGCCGGGGAATGTCGCCCAGGGGACTGGTGCCCCTGGGGAAGATGACGCTCCGCGTGTTTTCACGTTATCGTTCCGCGCTCCGGATCCGAATGCCCCGAGCGCTCATGTCTCCCGACGAGTACTGCGAAGAAAAGGCGGCCCGCAGTGGGTCGAGCTTCTATTACGCCTTCCGCTTCCTGGATCCCGAACGCCGACGCGCAATCACCGCCCTCTATGCCTTCTGCCGCGAGGTCGACGACATCGTGGACGATTGCCGCGAGCCCTCCGTGGCCCTCGCCAAGCTGGAGTGGTGGCGCGAGGAGGTGGGGCGGACCTTCCAGGGCGAACCGCGGCACCCGATCACGCGCGCGCTGGAGCCACACATCGCCCCCTTCGATCTCTCGCGGGAATACTTCGAGGAGATCATCGATGGCATGCAGATGGATCTGGAATACGACGCCTACCCGGATTTCGCCACGCTGTCACTGTACTGCTACCGCGCGGCCAGCGTGGTCGGACTGCTGTCGGCACGTATCTTCGGCTTCTCGGACCGACGCACCCTCAAATACGCGCACGATCTGGGGATGGCCATGCAGCTGACCAACATCCTCCGGGACGTGCACGAAGATGCGCTCCGCGGCCGGGTCTACATTCCGCTGGACGAGCTCCAGCGCTTCGGGGTAAAGCCCGAGGAATTCCAGACCAACATCACGCGCGACGCACACCGGGCGCTGTTCGCGTTTCAGGCGGCCCGGGCAAGGGAGCACTACGACCGGGCGCTTGCCCAGCTGCCTGACACGGACCGCCACGCCCAGCGACCGGGTCTGATCATGGCGGCGATCTACCGGACGCTGCTCGACGAGATCGAGCACGACGGTTACCGTGTCCTGGAGCACCGGATCCGGCTGACCCCGTTGCGAAAGCTCTGGATCGCGTGGCGCACCGCGCGGCGGACGAAGTGAGCGAACAGCCCATTGCGGTCGTCGGGGCCGGCTGGGCGGGGCTCACCGCTGCGCTGGTCCTCGCGCGAGCCGGAAGGAAGGTGACCCTGATCGAGGCCGCCGCAGCCCCGGGCGGCCGGGCGCGGACGGTCGAGAGTGACGGGGCGCCGCTGGACAATGGCCAGCACATCCTTGTGGGGGCCTGCCGTCATGCGCTGTCACAGATGCGCGCGGTGGGGGTCAACCCGATCCTCGCCCTGCATCCGGTGCCGTTCCGCGTGCTGATGCGAAGGCGCGTGCCCGATGGCGCACCGGAGAGCTTCCTGCTGGCCCCCCGCTCCACCCGCAGCCGGGACCTCGGCGCAGCATTCTATTCGGCCGCCCGGGACGCAAGCCCGCCACGGCGTCTTGTCGGCCTGCTCGGTGCCTGGAGGATGCTGCATCGCCCGCTGACCCGGGACCGGTCGGTGGCCGACTGGCTGCAGGCAAACGCCCAGCCCGGCGGGCTGCGCGAGCGATTCTGGGAACCGCTGTGCCTCGCCGTGATGAACACGCCGCCCGCGCACGCCTCGGCCCGGGTCTTTCAGAATGTGCTGCGCCAGAGCCTCATGGCCGGCGACGGCGCAGCGCGACTGCTGATCCCGCGCCGGCCGCTAAGCGAGCTCTTTGCAGACCCGGCCCTGCAGCAGCTGCGGACCTTGGGTGCGACGATACGTCTGTCTACGCGAGTCCGGGGCATCGAGTCCCGCGGCGGGGACGGATTCATCCTGACCCTGCGGGGCGGTGAAACCCTTGCCGCCGGTCAGGTGGTCCTTGCCACCGCACAACGATCGGCCGCACACCTGCTGCCGGCACTGCCGGCCCTCGATCCACTGCGCGGGGAGCTAGGAGAGCTGGGCGCGCGCTCCATCTGCACCGTCTACCTGCGTTACGCCAAGGCCCTGCCCGAACTGCCGCCGCTGACCGGACTGCTCGGCCAGCACGGCCAGTGGCTGCTGCCACGGCGACTGGCCGGGGATCCCCACAGGCTTGCGGTGGTGGTTTCTGCAGCAGAGGAGTGTCCGATGTCCGATGCGGGCACCCGCTGGCAGCGGGTCGGGCGGGAGCTCGCCGAGACCTTCCCCGGGCTGGGCCAGCCGGAGCAGGGTCGCGTGATCTGTGAAAAGATGGCGACGCTCGACGCCCGGCCGGGGCTGGACGACCGACGCCCGGCGACCCGGACCCCGCTCCCCGGCCTCTACCTCGCGGGCGACTTCTGCGCCACGGGCCTGCCGTCCACCCTGGAAGCGGCGGTGCAGAGCGGCCAGAAGGCGGCGGCCGCCGCGATCATCGATGCCATTCCGGACCTCGTGCGCAGGCCGGCCTGAGGCCGGAAATCATTCCGGGCACATTGCCAGCGGGTCTCAGGCGCTGCCCGCGGAATCCTGGTCCATCCCGGCCCCCTCCTGCAGGATCGCAGCCATTCGGCAGAGATCGGCGATGTTCTCCGCGTGCATCTTTTCCATCACCCGCGCCCGATATTTCTCGACGGTACGCGGGCTGATGCCCAGTTCGCGGGCGATCTCCTTGTTGCTGAGACCCATGGTGACCAGTCGCATCACGTCGAATTCCCGGGGCGTCAGCTGCTGAGCCCGACCCCCGATGTCGGTCCGCCACCCGTTCTGATCCCGCTGGCGTCGATCCAGGGCAAAGGCCTCCTCGATCCTGGATACCAGGGCATCCTTCGAGAAGGGCTTCTCGACGAAATCGACGGCGCCGGCCTTCAGCGCGCGGACGGTGCTCGGGATGTCGGCGAAGGCCGAAATGAAGATCACGGGCAGCATGTAGCCCCGCGCCCGGAGCTCCTCCTGGACCTCCAGCCCACCGAGGCCGGGCATCTTCAGATCCAGCAGCAGGCATCCCGGCTGCGCGGGATCCAGGGACTCGAAGAGTTCCTCGGCCGAGGCGTAGGACTGAACCGCGTAACCCGCGAGTGCAAGGGCGAGCGACAGGGAGCGGCGCATCGAGGGATCATCGTCAAGCAGGATCACCACCGGCGACGCCTTCATCAGGAGGCCTCGGATCGGGTCGGCACGGTAAAGCGCAGCACGGCTCCAGGCGCCCCGTCGGGTTCGGCCCAGAGCCTGCCGCCATGCGCCTCCACGATGCTTCGCGATACCGCGAGTCCGATGCCTATTCCGGTCTTTTTCTCGGTTTCGAAGATCTCGAAGATGCGCGTGACCCACTCCGTGGGGAGTCCCGGTCCGGAATCGATCACGGTAACGGTGGCCAGCGGTTCCGCCGCGCGCAGGTGGATGCTGATCCATCGCTCCGGGAAGGCGGCGCGGTCGATGGCCTCGATCCCGTTGCATATCAGGTTGACCAGCACCTGTTCGATCTGCAGCGGGTTCACCCGCACCGGCACGGGCTCCGGCGGGAGATCGAGCTCAAGCCGGACCGATTTTTTGTGCGCCAGCGGCGTCACCAGCTTGACAGCCTCGCGAATGGGCTGCTCGAGTTCACAGACCTCCGTATCCAGCTCGCCCCGACGCATGAAATGCCTGAGACCCTCCACGATACCGATCGCGCGAGCAATCTCCGTACGCAGGTCCGCCAACGTCGTCAGCACCTGCTCGCGGTCCATCGGGTCCTGCTCTCCCATTGTCATCAGGGACTCGCCGTAAAGGCTCATTGCGGCAAGCGGCTGTGCCAGTTCGTGAATCAGCGAACCCGCAAGGACCGTCACTGAATTCAGGCGCGCGTTGTGCGCGACCTCTTCCCGGCGCCGCCTGCTCTCCTGCTCCGCGATAACGCGTGAGCTGATATCCAGGTGTGCGACCACGGCACCGCGCCCCCCCTCGTTGAGGGGTGCCACCGTCATCAGGAACCAGCGCGGATATTCAGGATGATGGCAGGGGTACTCGAGGGAAAAATCCGGCCGTTCCCCGCCTATCACCGCCCGGATTCCGTCGCAGGCCTGCCTGCCGAGTGCATCCGGATCGTCATCGGCGGGTCGCGGGCAGGCCTCGAGATAATCGAGGCCGATGCCGGACTCGAGTGCGCCATCGCCGTTGTTCTCCCTCGCGAAACGGCGCCAGGCCTCATTCACGGCGACGATCCGGCCCGATGCGTCCAGCACCGCGATCTGCACCGGCAGCGCGTCGAGCACCGCCTGACGCTGCTGTTCGCTCTCGAGACCCGTGCCGGAGCTGGCCTCCGGCTTCCCGGGTTCGCCAACCCGTGCTGGGGCCCGCGGCCCTGCGTCCGCGTTCATCAGCATCTTGCCAGCCGGTTCCTCAGAAGAGGCTCGTGGCTCATCCCTCATTCCGAGACTCCAGCTGCGGACCCCCGTGATCCGGCCTATGCGACGCTTAATCCAATCCCGTCATTCGGCCATGATGACACGTGGTGCCCGCATCATAAGTTACACCATTAATGTAGATTAATCCGGTTGAGCGGCGGAACACAAGCCGGAACCGCTGGCGGCCCCGATCCCGCGCCCGGACCAGGTGCATGCCCCGGATACCTCGAAGCCGCGGTGCCTTGTGTCCTAGAATGAAGCATCCACGCGAAGGAGACCGTCTTGTCCGAACTCGATCCCAGCGCCCTGCTCGACTACCGACCCGCGCCCGGCGGCCTGTCGGGCCGCGTGATCCTGCTCACCGGTGCGGCCGACGGCATCGGTCGTGCGGTGAGCCTCGCCACTGCCGCCGCCGGCGCCACGGTGATCCTGCTCGACCGGGACATCAAGCGCCTCGAAAAGGTGTACGACGCGATCGAGTCCGCCGGCAGCCCGCAACCCGCGATCTACCCGCTGAACCACGAGGGCGCGACCGTGAAGGACTATGCCGATCTCGCCGAGAACGTGCTGCAGTCGCTCGGCCGCCTCGACGGGCTGGTTCTGAATGCCGGCTGGGCGGGCACCCTGACTCCGCTGAAGTACTACGAACCGGAATTGTGGGCTCGGGTGATGCAGGCCAACCTGAATGGCCCGGTGATGCTGACCCAGGCCGTGCTGCCGATGCTGGAAGAGAGCGGACAGGGCTCGATCGTGGTCTCGACCCAGAACGCCCGCAAGGCCTTCTGGGGCGCCTTCGGCATCGCGAAGGCGGGGCAGGATGCGCTGATCGACATCCTGGCCCGGGAACACTCGGGCGACCACGGCTTCATCCGCGTGAACGGCATCGACACCGGCCCCGTGGGCACCCGCTTTCGCGCACTCCACTACCCAGGGGAAAACGCCGGGCTTCTGCCCGCGCCGGAACAGGTGGTTGGCCCGTATCTCTATTTCCTCGGCCCGGAAGCCGGCCGGATCACCGGCGAGAACCTCTCGCTCGAAGGGCTGGTGGAGGTCCCGGAATCCGCCGGAGAAGTCACCCGCCACTGAGCCGCTCCCGGTGCCCGCAGTACCCCGGCATCCCTGGGGACAGATTTGCAAATCCGTCCCCATCCTGTGTGCGTTCTGGAACGTTCGCGTCAACCGCTCTGCGGCAGCGTCGGCACGAAGTGCATCACCTTCTCGACCACGTCGAGTTTCAGATGCGCCTCGGCACGGAACCGGCCCGCGTAGGCCAGGTCCTCCTCGCGCAGTTCATAGCAGGTCGCCCCGCTGATGTCGGTGAGCACCGCCGGAATGCCGGCCTCCTGGAAGGCGTAGTGGCGCTTCAGGTAGAAGCTCTCGCAGCACATTCCGACATAGGCAGGCACCTCGTCGGACCGCATCTCCGCCAGTGTCTCCTGCAGGTGCTCGAAGTTGGTGATGGACACGACGCGCAGTCCCCGCTCCCTGGCCATCGCGTAGGCATCGCCCACCTCGCATTTGCCGCATTCGGAACAGCCGTCCCGAAAACGGAACTTGCAGTCCGCGAGCTTGGCGCAGTACGGGACCAGCATCACGGTCGCCTGCCGCAGGATATCCTCGGCGGCCTCGCCCTGCGGGCTGTGCACGATCAGGGTGTTGCTCTGTTCCCGGTTCATGCCGAAGCGTGCTGCCTGGGATCTGCGCGCGACTGCCAGATTCACCAGGTGCTCGAGATCACCGGCCTCGAAACCCAGCAGGTCGGCATCGGAGGCCGCTTGCAGGCCGTGGCGCAGCCCGGCCGCGCAGTCCTCGAGCCGGTTCCCGCGCAACCCCTCGGCCAGCCGGACGAAGAGATCGGACGGGCTGAACTGCACGGCGCCGCTGAACAGCGCCCGGTCCACGCGGCCTTCCGCGTCGACCTCCAGTTCGAGGTAAATGGCTCCCCCGGCCGTCTTCACGAAGGCCTTCATAGCGTCCGCAGACAGGCCGGTGAGTGGGGGGATGGGTGTTTCGGGAGCTCGTTGGGAGGGATCGCGGCTGGAAGCCGCTCCCACGGAAGGCGCTCCCACGGAAGGCG
>NZ_JAWLHP010000049.1:0-16334 GCF_041690275.1 Thioalkalivibrio sp. | reverse complement strand
CAGACAGGCCGGTGAGTGGGGGGATGGGTGTTTCGGGAGCTCGTTGGGAGGGATCGCGGCTGGAAGCCGCTCCCACGGAAGGCGCTCCCACGGAAGGCGCTCCCACGGAAGGCGTTCCCACGGGGGGCGCTTCCGTGGGGGGGTCGAGCTGGAGCTGAAAGGCTGCGGCGAAGGCGTTTTGCAGCGATTCGCGGATCGTTCCGAAGACCGGGGTGTACCCGAGGATCGCGCTGACACTGGTCAGGCGTTCGCGCGCGCTCAGCACGCCCTCGTGGGAGAGCTTCTCCGTGGGAACGCGCAGGATCCTCAGCATCGTCTCCGCTTCCGGCGTGTCCACCAGCAGGCTCCCCTGCAGCAGGATCCGATCGCCGTGATGTGCGGCGAAACCACTGCCCAGCTTGCGGCCACCGGCCTCGACGTCATTGGGGAAGACGAAGCGCGCTGCAACGCCGAGGCGATCCAGCGCGGCCACCATCGCCTCGCCATGCAGCGCGAGGATCTCCGCGAGTCGGGCCGGCCCGGAATGCGCCACGGGCAGTACCAGGGACCAGCAGAGCTGTGCCGGGTCGAGGTACAGCGCCCCGCCCCCGGTCAGCCTGCGCACGACCTCGATGCCCTGTTCCTCGCAGTAGTCGCCGCGCACTGCGATCGCGGTCAGTTCGTGCGCTCCCGGCTGGGCGCTGGTGGGGTAACGGGCGAAGCGCAGCGCGGGGCCGCCGCGCAAAAGCTGCGCGTCCAGTAGCGCGTGCTCATGGGCGCTGCGCAGGCCGTCGTCCCTGACTCCGCCCGCCAGCGGCTTGCGTGGCAATCCTGGTAGTTCCGGGTTCATTGTCATCTCTGCTCCCCTGCCGATCGGCACCGGCGGTCCGTTGTTCATTGCGGACCGGGGCCTGCCCCCGTCCTGGAAACGCCGGGTTCGCAGGCGCATCCTGACCTACACTGTAGGACATTCGAATCGGTTTCCGAATTGATTTGGATCAGACAGTGGCGCAGACGCTGATGGGATCATGCGATCAAAATGCTGACTTCCGGCCCGCCGGGCGCAGGTGCAGCGCAAGCGGATTCGAACCTGGGGGTGTGTGGTGATGAGCAACTGGCAGCAAATGGTGCAGGCGGTGGAACCCCTGCAGGATCTCGAACTCGACACCGAACTGGTGCAGGGCCTCGAACACCTTGGCAATCGGTCCCGGGAACGCGCTGCGCCTCCCGTCCATTTCTACACGCCCACCTTCAAGTCCTACCAGACCTCCGAACTGAAGAGTTGCGGCAAGAACGCGTGGCCCGCGGTATCGGTGACGGGTGGGGAATGCAAGCTGCAGTGCGACCATTGCAAGGCCGCCATCCTGGAACCGATGATCCCCGCGCGCACGCCGGAGGATCTCTGGCGGGTGGTGAACGAAGTGATCGCCGACGGTGCCCAGGGAATGCTGCTGACCGGCGGTTCCAACCATCGCAACGAGGTCGAATACACGCCGTATTACGAGACCATCCGGCGCATCAAGGACAGCCACCCCGAGTTCCGCATCGCCGCCCACGCGGCGCTGATGGATGCCGATGCCGCGCTGAGCATGGCCCACGCCGGCGTCGACGTGGCGATGATGGATGTGATCGGCGCCCAGGAGACCATCACGAACGTCTATCACCTGCGCCGCTCGGTGGACGACTTCGAGGCGACCCTCGAGAACCTGGTGCGGACCTCGATGCGGGTGGTGCCGCACATCGTGATCGGCCTGCACTACGGGCGAATGCTCGGCGAATGGCGGGCGCTGGAGATCATCCAGCGGCACCTGCCCGATGCCGTGGTCCTGGTGGTCGTGATGCCCTTCTACGCCCCCGAGAAGAGGCCCTTCGTGACCCCGGACTCCTCGGAGGTGGGTCGCTTCTTCCAGTCGGCACGCCAGGCCCTTCCCGACACTCCCCTGCTGCTCGGCTGCGCGAGGCCGCCTGGCGAGTCGCGGATGCAGATCGACACCTACGCGGTGATGGCGGGGCTCGACGGCATCGCGCATCCCGCCGATGGCGCGGTCGAGCTGGCCGCGCGGCTGGGCCGCAAGGTGCGCGTGACCCCGGCCTGCTGCTCCATCGTGGTGGGGGACGAGGTGATGGCGGTGCAGGATGCAACCGACGGGCTGGAACTGGACATCGACACCATCCTGCGCGAAGAGGCCCGGCGCCGCGCCGGGGATCGGGGCATCGGCATTCCGGTGGTCTCCGCGACCAGCCCGCGCACCGAGCTTCCCGTTCAGGGAAACGCTGGCTGATCCGTCATCACCAAGCCGGCGGCGACGTGACGATGCAACCGACTCTCATCCCCCGTGCGACGCACGATCAAGGAGCCCAACATGCGTGACCGGAACACCCTGCGCGTGATCGACACCGGCCTGCGCCGTGCCGCTGAGAACCTCGCACTCAACCGGGCACTGCTCGAGTCCCACCAGGAAGGAACCTCGCCCCACACGTTGCGATTCCTGCGCTTCCAGCCGTGCGCGCTGGTCGGTTTCCATCAGAGTGTTGGCCAGGAGCTGCGCACAGACTACTGCGCCGAAAACGGAATCGACATCCAGCGCCGGATCACCGGTGGCGGTGCGATCTTCTTCGACGAGACCCAGATCGGCTGGGAACTCTACCTCGACAAGGGCTTCCTCGGCACTGCCGAAATGCCCGCAATCGCGGAGCGCATCTGCGAAGCGGCCGCTCGCGGGATCAGTGCACTCGGCGTGGATGCGCGGTTCCGCCCGCGCAACGACATCGAGGTGGACGGGCGCAAGATCTCGGGCACCGGGGGCGCCTTTGACGGCGACTCGATCCTGTACCAGGGGACGCTGCTGATCGACTTCGACGTCGAGAGGATGCTGCGGGTGCTGCGCATTCCTGCGGAAAAGCTCTCGGACAAGGCGATCTCCTCGGCCCGCGACCGGGTCGCCAACCTTAAGGATCTGCTCGGTCAGCTACCGCCGTTCGAGGAGGTGGAGCAGAGCCTGGCGGCCTCCTTTGCCGAGGCCTTCGGGGTTGGCCTCGAGTGGTCTGACGCGCTCAACGAGGCGGAAGAACGCAGGTTTGCGGAGGCGCTTGCCGAGATGGATACCCCGGAGTGGGTCTTCCAGCACGATCGGCCGTCATCGGAGACGGGGCTGCTCGAAGGTCTGCACAAATCGCCCGGCGGCCTGATGCGCGCGGCACTGGCAATGGACCACGCCCGCGACCGGATCAAGCAGGTCTGGATCACCGGCGATTTCTTCGTGAAGCCGGGCCGGACGGTGGTCGACCTGGAGGCCAGTCTCCGCGATACACCGGTCGGGGAGCTGGAGGCAAACATCCGCCGCTTCTTCGACCGCCATGCGGCGGAGATGCTGATGCTCACTCCCGACGACTTCCTGACCGTGCTGCGCAACGCACTCGCGAAGACCACTGTCTCTCGTGGCGTCGCCGACGGCCGGCCGTCGTGAGGACCGTCGATCTCCTGGTGGTCGGCCTCGGACCAGGCGGTGCCAGCGCCGCCGGCCGGGCCTCGGCAGCGGGCCTGGACGTGGTCGCGGTGGATCGGCGCCAGGTGCTCGGCGAACCGGTGCAGTGCGCCGAGTTCATCCCGACCCCGATGTCCCGCTACGCGCGCGACTTTCCGGTGCGCCAGCAGGCCATCACCGGCATGACCAGCATCCTCCCCTCCGGCCGGACCCATCGCAGCGCCTTTCCGGGTCTGATGATCGACCGGGCGGAGTTCGATCGCGCGCTGGCCCGGCAGGCGCAGGCGCAGGGTGCCGAACTGTGGCATCCGGCCCGGCTGACCGCTCTCGATCCCCTGCGGCAGCAGGCCACCGTGCGTCGGCACGGACGCGAGGTGCCGCTGCGATACCGGGCGCTGGTCGCGGCCGACGGCCCCCACTCCACGGTGGCCGCACGCCTCGGTCTGCCGCCATTGCGCACGCTGCGGACACGGCAATACAGCGTGCCCCTGAACCGGCCGGTCGAGGAGACGCTGATCTGGCTCTCCGACGACTATCCCGGCGGCTACGCCTGGCTGTTTCCCCGGGGGCGTGAAGCGAATCTCGGTCTGGGCCTGGATCCCGGCATCCAGCGGGACATGAAGACGCCACTGGACGACCTGCACCGGCGCCTGAGCGCCGAGGGACTGACCGGCACCGCGGTACTGCGTCGCACCGGCGGCTCGATCCCCGTGGGCGGTCCGCGCGAGCGCCTGCGCGAGGGCAGCACGCTCTTCGTCGGCGATGCCGCGGGCCTGACCCATCCCATTACCGGCGCCGGCATTGCCGCGGCGGTGATCTCGGGCGAGCACGCCGGCGCGGCAGTGGCGGAATGGCTGGCCGGGGATGGCGATGCCCTCGCGGGTTACGACGAAGACATGCGTGACCAGTTCGGCACTGCGCTCGAGCGCGCGGTGGCGCGCCGGCAGAGCCTGCAGCCCATCTGGCATACGCCGGCGGCCTTGCGCGACGAAACCCAGCGCCGGGGGTGGATCGCCTTCGACGAGTACTACGAGGCCGCGACGGCATGACCGGCGGCCTGCCCTCAATCAACCGACGCAAGCAATTCCGGAGGTCGTGACATGAATGCCCGCCCCGAGTCCGTGGCAACACCCGTGAATTTCTACCACCCGCGCGACCTTGCACGAACCCCGGAGATGCGCTCGCCGGAGTACGTGCAGATGTCGACCGCCGCCGCGATCACGCTGGGACTGGTGCATGGCAACATGCATCGCACCGCCTGCACGCACTGTCTGAACCTTTTGGTGACCTATCCGGAGGGCTGCCGCGCCAACTGCAGTTACTGCGGTCTCGCGCGGCATCGCGAGGAGGAGAGCGCCTATGCCGACCGCAACTTCATCCGTGTGGACTGGCCGACCGCCCGCTATGACGAGGTCATCGATCGTGTCCGCAACCGCGGCGACCAGGGCGCCTTCCAGCGCATGTGCATCTCGATGATTACCCACCCGGACTCGGGCGATGACACGATCACCCTTCTGGACCGCTGGGTGGCGGATGTGCCGGAGGTTCCCGTCTCCATCCTGTCGAACCCGACCACGATGCGCTATGCGGAAATAGAAGACCTGCGTGATCGCGGCGCCGACATCTTCACCGTCGCCCTGGACGCGGTCACGCCCGAGATCTTCGAGCAGACCCGGGGCAAGACGGTCGACAGTCCCCACCGCTGGGATCGTTACTGGCGGGCGCTGGAGTGGGCCGCGGAGATCTTCGGCCCGGAAAAATTCGGGGCCCACCTGATCTGCGGGATGGGCGAAACCGAGCGGGACATGATGGAGGTCTGCGAGCGCATCCGTGACATGGGGGGCCACAATCACATGTTCGCGTTCTTCCCGGAACGGGGATCGCGGATGGAGGACCGTGCGCCGGTCCCGCGCGATCACTGGCGTCGCGTCCAGCTCGGGCGCTTCCTGGTCGACTTTGTCGGCGCACGCGTCGCGGACATGCGCTTCGACGCCGACGGGCGGATCGTCGATTTCGGTCTCGATCGTCGGGAGCTGGACGCGGTGATCGACTCGGGCCAGCCCTTCCGCACCTCCGGTTGCCCGGGCCGGGGGGACGACACCGTGTCCGCCTGCAACCGGCCCTACGGCGACTCCAGCCCCGCCGACATCTTCAGCTTCCCGTTTGCCCTGAATGACAAGGACGTGGACGTGGTGCGCCGACAGATGGCCGGCGAACCCGTCGGGACCTTTGACTTCGACGCAGACGACTGAAGCGCATGGACGGCTGGCGTCAACCATGATGACGGGCGGCCATCCCGGACGATGAAGGCCCCCTCCCCCGCTTGCGGAGGGACGAGAACTGCGCGACTTTCACGCCCGCTGTCATGGCGCCCCGGGGACAGATTTGCAAATCTGCCCCCGGGGCTTGGCGGCCTTGCACCCACGCGTGAAAAGGGAGTTTCGTGCGGGGCTAGCGCATCCCGGGCTGGGCCTGTTCCTGGATCTCCTGCATCCTCTCGAGCAGGCGGTCTGTCTGCGGATCCTCGCGCCGCATCGCGTCCAGCATGTCTTCCTCGAGGGTCTGCTGGGCGGCCTCAACCTCCGGATCCTGCATCGCCACCTGCTGCGCCTCCTGCAGCTCCCGCTGCGCCTCGCGCACTTCACGGGACTCCAGGACCTCCCGGCGTTCCTCGTCGGTGCGGGCCTCTTCCATCCTGGCCTGCGCCGCAAGCAGATCTTCCATGATCGCACCGGGATCATGACCTGCCTCGCGCATCTTGTCCGTTACCAGCTCTTCCAGGGCGTCCGCCTGTTCGCGCAGTTCCGGGTTGTTCTCGACGGCCTCCTGCTGGATCTGCGCGAGCCGCTGCTGAATCTCCACGAACTCCTGCTGAAGGGCCCCTGGCTGCTGCTGGCCCATCTGGGCGATGGCCACGCTGTAAAAGGCCAGGACAAGCGCCGTCGCAAGCGCCATTGTGAGACTTCTCAGCCTGTGGTGTCGCTGCATTCGGGCTTCCTCCGATTTCGCGGCGTGTGCCGCTGGTTGACTGAGCTTAGCAGCCATGGACCCGCGAATTCCACGGACCCGGCCGAGCCGGGCCAGCGCCCCTCAGCCGAACGCCGATCACTGGCTCCGCTATACTGATGCCCGCTCCACGCGCTGCTTCGTATTGCTCGTTCCGCAGGATGAACCCCGGGCCGGTCCACACGTCAGACGCGGTAGGTCTGCGCCCCATTGCGTTCAAGAGATGCCGATGTCCCCAGCGAAAATGCTCCGCAAGCTCTTGCCCCTGCTGATCATCGTAGCGGCGGGCGTCGGCTTCCTTGTGCTGCGTGCGACCGGCCCGACGGCCCCCCCGCCGGAGGAGAGCGAGAGGGTCTGGCAGGTCCGCGGCATCGTCGCGCAGCCGGCCACCCACCGGCCCACGCTCGATCTGTTCGGAAGGAGTTCGTCGCCACAGACCGCCGTGCTGCGCGCCGCCGTCGAGGGCGAGATCGGGTCAGTGCCCGCACAAGTCGGCCGTGCCGTCGCGGATGCCGGGCTGCTGGTACGCATCGATCCCTCGGAGACCCGCTTGATCCTTGAGCAACGGGAGGCCGAAGTGCGCGAAGCGGAGGCGGCCGTGGAGAGCGAACGGCTGCGCGCCGAAACCGATCAGCGCCTGCTCCAGCGCGAACAGGCGCTGCTTCAGATCGCACGGCGCGGTCTTGAGCGGGCCCGGGAACTGCGCACCGGCAATCTCGGCTCGGAGGCGGACGTCGACGATGCCCAACGCAACCTCGAGCAGGCCCGCGTAGCCGTGGATAACCGCCAGCAGGCCGTCGCGGATGCATCCAGCCGGCTTGCTCGGGTCGAGGCTCGGGCCCGGCGCGCCGGGGCCGCCGCGGAGCGCGCCCGGATGGATCTCGCCCGCACCGAGATCCGGGCCCCCTCCGCCGCCCGCGTGGTCGAGGTGCACGTGAGCCCGGGGGAGCGGGCGCGGGTCGGTGACGCTCTCGTCCGGCTGTACGCGCTAAACGACCTCGAGGTCCGGGCCAGCCTGCCGGAGGCGATCGTGCCTCGGATCAACGATCTGCTGGATGAAGGCGTTCACCTGCAGGCGGAGGCAATGGTGGGGGGCCGCCACGTACGCGCCTCGCTGGATCGGCTCGCGGGTGAGACGCGGGCTGGCGAGGCCGGAATCAGCGCCATCTTCCGGGTCGTCGAAGGCGGTCGGGAACTGCCGCTCAACCGCTTCGTGAACCTGCGCCTGAGCCTGCCGGAAGAGACCCGGAGCGTGGTGGTCCCGTTCGAGAGCCTGTATGGCCGCGATCGGGTCTATCGCGTGGTGGACGGGCGCATGCAGGGCCTGACGGTCGAGCGCCTGGGCCAGGTAACCGATCTGGAAGGACGCACACGCGCGCTGATCCAACATCCGGATCTGGAGGAAGGCGACGTTCTCGTGGCCACCCGGCTGCCGAATGCGGTTGACGGCCTTCGGGTCGAGGTCGAGCTGAACGGCCCCGACGAACGCGGATGAGGCTCCGATGAACAGCGCAGTGAGCGAGGGCAACGGTCCCGCGGGACCCCAAGAACACAACGGCGGCCTGATCGAACTCTTCCTGCGGCACCGCCTTGCCGCCAATCTGCTGATCGCACTGATGGTCCTTGGCGGATCCTTCGCCTTCCTGAACCTGAACACCCAGTTCTTTCCGAACTTCGAGCTCGACATCGTCTCCGTGCGGGTGGTGTGGACCGGGGCCAGCGCCGAGGACGTGGAACGCGGCATCACCGATCCGCTGGAACAGGAATTGCGCACGGTGGACGGCATCCGCGAGATGACATCGACATCCGCGCTCGGGGTCGCCTCCATCACCATCGAGTTCGAGGCCGGGACCGACATGACGCTGGCCCTCGAGCAGGTCAAGGACCGTGTGGACCAGCAGCGCGATCTGCCGGATGTCGCGGAGACACCGGTGGTCACGCGCATCGTGCGCTACGAGCCGGTGGCCACCCTGCTGGTGAGTGGCCTGGACAACATTGACGAACTGCGGACGCTGGGCCGCCAGTTCGAGCGCGAGCTGCTGGATCGCGGGATCGCCCGGGTCGAGTTCACCGGATTGCCCGAGGACGAGATGGCGATCCAGGTACCGACAATCGCGCTATACGAAACCGGACTGACCCTTGGCGACATCGCCGAGCGCATCGACGGACTGAGCCGCGATATCCCGGCAGGCAGTGCCGGGCGCGCCGATACCGCCCGACAATTGCGCAGCCTCGATCAGCGCCGGGAGGTCATCGCGTTCGAGGATCTGCCACTGCGCTCCGACCCCGAACTCGGGCTGGTTCGGCTGGGTCAGGTCGCCGAGATCGAGCGGCGTCCGCGCGACGGAGAAGTCAGCGTCAGCGTGGAGGGACGCCCCGCACTCGAGATGCAATTGTTGCGCACCGAGTCCGGGGATTCCCTGGAGGGGGCACGCGTGCTCCAGGACTGGCTCCAGCATGCGCGGCCCACCCTTCCGCCCGGTGTTCAGGTCGAAGTCATCGACGCCTTCTGGGAGCTGCTGCAGGAACGCATCCTGCTGCTGCTGAAGAATGGCGCCGGGGGTCTGTTGCTGGTGCTCGGCATCCTGTTCCTGTTCCTGAACCGGCACGTCGCGCTGCGGGTGGCGCTGGGCATCCCGATCGCCTTCACTGCCGCGCTGATCGTGCTCTGGGTCGTCGGCGGCTCGATCAACATGATCTCGCTGTTCGGGTTCATCATGTCGCTGGGAATCATCGTCGACAATGCGATCGTCGTATCGGAGCACGCCTACACGCTGCATCAGAAGGGACAGGACCCCACCCAGGCCGCCGGCAACGGCGCCCGCCGGATGCTGGCCCCCGTGATCTCCGCGTCCCTGACCACGGTGGCCGCCTTCCTGCCGCTGATGCTGATTGGCGGCATCATCGGCAACATCCTGTTCGACATCCCCCTGGTGGTGATCTGCGTGATCATCGCGACCCTGTTGATCGCGTTCCTGATCCTGCCAGCCCATTTGCAGGGGGTGCTCGCCCGGCTGAAGCCATCGCCCGAGGGCAGCCTGAGGGCGCGTTTCGATGGTGGCTTCGAGCGCTTTCGCAACGGGACCTTCCGCCAGGTGGTGTCGCGGTCGGTCGATAACGCCGGCATCACCCTCGCGCTGGCCATCGGCGCACTGATCCTCGCCGTCGGTCTCGCCGCCAGCGGGCGCGTCGGCTTCACCTTCTTTCCGGCACCGGAGGGCACGACGGTGAATGCCGGGGTGAACTTCGTTGCCGGCACCCCGCCCGAGCGCGTGGGCGAATTCCTGGATGCCGTGGAGCAGGCGCTGTACCAGGCCGAGGAGGCGCTGGGGGGCGGACTCGTGGTCGCGGCGGTGGTGCGCCGTGGCCTGGGAATCGATCCCGGGGACGGCAACACCCCGCGTGGGGAGCAGTTCGGCAACATCCAGGTGGAGCTCGTGTCGCCCGAGGCGCGCACGGTGCGCAACCGCGATTTCATCCGCGAATGGGAGGAACAGGTCCAGCTGGCGCCGGGTATCGAAAACTTCAGCATCAGCGAGCAGACGGGTGGCCCACCGGGCCGCGATCTCGACATTCGACTGACCGGTGACGACCCCGACCGGCTCAAGGACGCGGCCCTCGACCTCGCGGAACTCTTCGCTGACTTCGCCGGGCTTTACGCGATCAACGACGATACCCCCTTCGGCCGCGAGCAGCTGATCTACTCGGTGAGCCCGGAGGGCCTTGCGCAGGGCCTGACCACGCAGGCCGTGGGTGCGCAGCTCCGCGATGCCTTCGACGGCCGTCTGGCGCAGATCTTCCAGGACGGTCTGGAAGAGGTCGAGGTGCGCGTTCGCCTCCCGGATCGTGAACGCCACCACACGGAGACCCTCGACCGTCTGCTGATCAGGCTTCCCTCCGGCGAGCTGGCCCCGATTGACAGTGTGGTCGAGATGGACTCGCGCCAGGGATTCGAGACCCTTCGGCACGCAGACACACGGCTGGCGATCCACGTCTCGGCCGAGGTCGACCGCGCGGTGAACAACGCCGCCCGCGTACGCGCGGCACTCGAGGAAGGCCCGCTCGATCAGCTGGCCCAGCGGCACGGGGTGGATTACTCCTTCGAGGGTCGCGCGGCCGACCAGGCGGAAACCTTCGCCGACATGCGCCTGGGGTTGGTCCTCGCGCTTGGGCTGATGTACCTGACCCTGGCATGGGTCTTTGCATCGTGGGGCTGGCCGCTGATCGTGATGGCGATCATCCCCTTCGGGATCCTCGGGGCCTTGCTTGGCCACTGGTTGATGGGGGTGGAACTGACCATCCTGTCCATGTTCGGCCTCTTCGGCCTGACCGGAATCGTCGTGAACAACTCCATCATCCTGGTCAGTTTCTATCAGGGCCTGCGCGACGAGGGGCTGGCGCTGCGCGAGGCCATCATCGAGGCCTCGTGCCAGCGTCTGCGCGCGGTGATCCTCACCTCGGCAACGACCATTGCGGGGCTTACGCCGCTGCTGTTCGAGGGTTCGCTGCAGGCGCAGTTCCTGATCCCCATGGCCGTCTCCATCGTCTTCGGACTCGGCGTCGCCACATTGCTCGTGCTGCTGGTGATCCCGGCCCTGCTGCGCCTGTACGAGAACCGCTTCGATCGCGGGGCCCTCACCGGCGCGACCGGCCGCTGACGACGGGTGAGTGCCCGGTTGTGCGCGGGTGCGCATACTCTGGTAACCTTGTGCTGCATCGCACCATTCGCGGACAGGCACCATCGACCGCGCCAACCGCCTTCGGGCCAGGAGCGTTTCGATGAGCGACCCAATCTCGCTTTCCGGCAAGACCGGCATCGTCACCGGCCTCGCCAACGAACACAGCATCGCCTTCGGATGCGCGCGCGCCCTGCATCAGGCGGGCGCCGAACTGATCCTGAGCTACGGCCATCCGAAGGCCGAAGCGCATGTCCGCCCGCTGGCGGAACAGCTCGATGATGCACCACTGATCCTCTGCGACGTGCGCCAGCAAGAACAGCTCGAGGCCCTGTTCCGGGCAGCGTCCGACCGCTGGGGACGGCTCGACTTCGTGATTCACTCGATGGCATTTGCCCCGGGTGAAGACCTGCAGGGCCGCGTGGTGGATTCCAGCCTCGACGGCTTCCTGCTCGCGATGGACATCTCCTGCCACTCCTTCATGCGCATGGCGCGCCTCGCGGAACCGCTGATGACGGATGGCGGCTGCCTGATCACGATGAGCTACCAGGGCGCCGAACGGGTGGTGGAGAACTACGGCATCATGGGCCCGGTGAAGGCCGCGCTGGAGTCCTCGATGCGCTACATGGCCGAGGAACTCGGCCCGGCCGGCATCCGTGTGCTGGCGCTCTCGCCCGGACCGGTCGCGACCCGCGCGGCCTCCGGGATCCGGGACTTCGAACAACTGCTGCGGGACGCGGAAGTGCGCGCGCCCACGCGGCGCCTGGTGACCATCGACGACATCGGGCAGACGGCGCGCTTCCTGGTCAGCGACGCCGCCCGGTCGATCACCGGCGTGACCACCCACGTCGACGGCGGACTGAACGTAAAGGCCTGAACCATGCCTCCCTCCGATGCCCACATCGAGAACCGGACCTACGACGAGATCGAGGTCGGCGACACCGCGACGCTCGAGCGGCGGCTGACGATGGAGGACGTGAAGCTGTTCGCGGTGATGTCCGGGGACGTGAACCCGGCGCACGTGGACGAAGACTTCGCGAAGAGCAGCCGTTTTCAGGAGATCATCGCCCACGGCATGTGGGGCGGTGCCCTGATCTCGACATTGCTGGGCACGGAGTTGCCCGGCCCCGGCACGATCTATCTCGGCCAGACGCTGCAGTTCAAGAAGCCCGTGGTGCTCGGCGACATACTCACGGTCACGGTCGAGGCCACCGAAAAGGACGACGAAAAGAAGCGCATCCGCTTTCACTGCCTCTGCCGGAACCAGGAAGGCAAGACGGTCATCGAGGGGGACGCGGACGTCCTCGCGCCCACTGACAAGGTCAAGCGCGCACGGACGGTGATGCCGCAGGTGCGCATGGCCGAGCGCGCCCACCTGCACGAGTTGCTGGAGGCCGCCTCGAGCCCGGAACCCCTGCCCACGGCGGTGGTGCACCCGGTCGACGCCAACTCCCTGAGGGGCGCGCTGCAGGCTGCCAGCAAGGAACTGATCATCCCGGTCCTGGTCGGTCCGGAGGACCGCATCCAGCAGGCCGCAAGGGAGGCGGAGCTGGACATCTCGGACCTTCGGCTGGTCTCCACGAAGCACAGCCACGAGGCCGCCGAGCGTGCGGTGGCGCTGGCCCGCAAGGGCGAGGTCGGGGCCCTGATGAAGGGAAGCCTGCATACCGACGAACTGCTGCGCGCCACAATGCACAAGGAAAAGGGCCTGCGCACCGAGCGCCGCATGAGCCATGTGATGGCCTTCGACGTGCCGACCTACCCGCGCCCGCTGTTCATCACCGATGCCGCGATCAACATCTACCCGACACTGGAACACAAGGCCGACATCGTCCGCAACGCGATCGAACTCGCTCACGCGATCGAGATCAAGGAGCCGCGTGTTGCCATCCTGTCCGCCGTCGAGACGGTAAACCCCAAGCTATCCTCGACCCTCGAGGCCGCCGCCCTCTGCAAGATGGCGGAACGGCGCCAGATCAAGGGCGGCATCCTCGATGGACCGCTGGCCTTTGACAACGCAATCTCGGAGAGCGCCGCCCGCACCAAGGGCATTGATTCCAGGGTCGCCGGCCGCGCCGACATCCTGGTTGCGCCGGATCTGGAGGCCGCCAACATGCTGATGAAGCAGCTGACCCATCTCGCCGACGCCACCGGCGCCGGCGTGGTCGTCGGCGCCCGCGTCCCGATCATGCTCACCAGCCGCGCCGACGACGCCCTGACCCGCATGGCCTCCTGCGCCCTCGCCCTCCTCCTCGCCGAGTACCAGACCCGCCAGAACTAGCAGGACCAGCCACCCCGGGATCAGCCCCGTGGCTGCGGCCCCCGTGGGAGCGGCTTCCAGCCGCGATGGCCCTTGGCACCAAACCCAAAGCCCAATCGCCGAGAGAGTCCGCCTCCCAGGCGTGCTGGCCGTGGGAGCGGCCCCCGTGGGAGCGGCTTCCAGCCGCGATCGACCCCATCCAAGAAATCGCCACCCAAGGCCGCCCCCACACCTGGTGGGAGCGGCTTCCAGCCGCGATCGTCCTCCCGTTCACGCGGTCAAGAGCTTGCTCACCCTAATCAGCGAGGATCGCCCGCCAGGTCGTCTCGACCATCCACCCAGGAGAGCTCAGGATGATGCCATCAACCACGTTCGGCGAGGTCATTCCAAGTATGTTCTGAGGCTTTGCGCCGGCGCCCGGTTAGGCGGGCTCGCGTTCGTCGAGCGGGTGGTCACGCGATACACTGGGGTTCTGTCCACGCCAAGGGGCTTGTGGTGCCACGCGCGGACGCCTCCGGAATGCGGATACCCGAGCAGGCCGTGACCAGCGCCGTGGCGGCACGACCCCATCAACAGGAGGTCCGCGATGTCCGGTGATCTGCTGGTGCTCAATAGTGGCTCGTCCAGCCTGAAATTCGCGCTCTACGAGATCGACCGGGATCCCGATGGAGCAGATGCAGCGCGCCATTTCCGGGGACAGATCACCGGCCTCGATGCGACGCCGCATTTCAGGGTCGAGGACGCCTCCGGCGACGTGGTGGAGGACCGGCACCCCGGCGATGAAGGCGCGGCCCTCGGCCACGAGGAGGCCCTCGAGTTCCTGGTCGACTGGCTCGATGAGGCGCTCGCGGGGCGCAGTCTGCTCGCGGCCGGACACCGGGTGGTCCATGGCGGTCAGGACTTTGTCGGACCGGTGCGGGTGAACGCCGAACGGCTTGAGCAGATGGAGGCGCTGGTGCCGCTGGCCCCGCTGCACCAGCCGCACAACCTCGCACCGATCCGGTCGCTCTCGCGCTCGCGGCCGGACCTCTTCCAGTTCGCCTGCTTCGACACCGCCTTTCACCACACGCAGTCACGGATCGAACGCCGCCTGGCCCTGCCCCGTCACCTCGCCGACGAGGGCGTGATGCGCTATGGCTTTCACGGGTTGTCCTACGAGTTCATCGCCGGCGCGCTCGCGACCCGGCTCGGGCGGGAGGGGACCGGCCGTGCCGTGGTCGCCCATCTCGGTAGCGGCGCCAGCCTGGCCGCTCTCCGGGATGGTGAGAGCGTGGCGACGACCATGGGATTCACTGCACTCGACGGGCTGCCGATGAGCACGCGCTGCGGCGCACTGGACCCGGGAGCCGTGCTGTTCCTTCTGCAGGAAAAAGGCATGAGCGCCGAGGAGGTCAGCACCCTCCTCTATGAGGAATCCGGACTCCTGGGCGTATCCGGCATCAGCGGCGACATGCGCACGCTGCTCGAGAGCAGTGAGCCCTCGGCGGCGGAGGCGGTCGATGTCTTCGTGCACCGCGCGGTTCGGGAGATCGGCGCGCTCACCGCGATGCTCGGCGGTCTGGATCACCTCGTGTTCACCGGCGGAATCGGCGAACACGCGGCTCCGGTACGGGCACGCATCTGTGAAGCCCTCGGGTGGCTGGGGGTAACGCTGGATCGCCCTGCCAACCAGGCCCACGCCGAGCACATCGGCGAACCGGGGGGCCGCGTCGGTGTCTGGGTGATCCCTACGGACGAGGAGCGGATGATCGCGCAACACGGTCTGGACCAGCTCCGGGAGGCCGGGCGGGTCTCCTGAGAGAGCTGGCCACGGCCCACCGTTTATCGGGAAGACAGCGGTCCGGCCGCCGCCTCCGCACCGAGCGTCCCGATGCTTCGGACCGGTATCCGCCCTCGATGACGCGAGCGTCGCCATGAAACGGCTTGCGAACCGGCTGCAACGGCACCGGGAGGGACTGCTGCTCCTGGGCCTGGTCCTCCTCGGCATGGCACTCGCCCACTGGCATACGCCGGAGCTGACACAGCTGCTCCAGTGGGGTGACCGCATTGCGGATCGCCCCGTGGCGATCGTCGCGGCCGTGGTGCTGATGGCGGTTCTGTTCACCCTCGCGCTTCCGGGAAGCCTGATGCTCTGGGTGGTCGCACCGTTTCACCCGCCGTTGGGGTCCGTGATCATGCTGGTCATCGGCAGCGTGACCGGCGCACTGGGCGCATACGGGATTTCGCATCGCCTCGGACGTCGCTGGTCGCCCGGGAGGAACGCCGAACGCGTCGTGTCGCTTTTCGAGCAGCGCAGCGATCTGCTCACCCAGACCGCATTGCGGGTGCTGCCCGGGTTTCCGCACTCCTTCGTGAACTATGCCGGCGGCGTCCTGGGGCTGCCGCCGACGACCTTCCTGCTGGCCGCGGTACTGGGCCTGACCGTGAAGTGGGGCGTCTATGCGACCGCGGTTCACGGCGCGGTGGAGGCGATCGAGACGGGCGACGCGCTGCAGCCGTCGACGCTGCTGCCGTTGTTTGTGCTGGCGGGCCTGCTGCTGATCGGGGCCGTGACGCGCCGGTGGGTGGAGCGGCGGGCCGGAGCCGATGGCGAGCCGTAGGTCCGGCGACACGCTGATCGCTCGGTGCCCCGCCCGCGCCGGTCGGGATGCTTGACCACCCCCCGGGTAGGAGCGGCCTCTGGCCGCGATGGCTCCGGGTGCCTGGATCAACGCCGCATCGCGGCTGGAAGCCGCTCCCACGACCCGGGCCCCCGGGTAGGAGCGGCCTCTGGCCGCGATGGCTCCGGGTGCCTGGATCAATGCCGCATCGCGGCTGGAAGCCGCTCCCACGACCCGGGCCCCCGGTAGGAGCGGCCTCTGGCCGCGATGGCTCCGGGTGCTCAGATCGGCGCCGCATCGCGGCTGGAAGCCGCTCCTACAACCCGGG
>NZ_JAWLHP010000048.1:5854-24109 GCF_041690275.1 Thioalkalivibrio sp. | reverse complement strand
CTCGGCGACCTGGTGTCGCTGATCCCGATGGCCGCACTGGTCGCGGTGATGCTGATGGTGTCCGTCGCCACCTTCGACTGGAACTCACTGAAGACCCTGCACCGGCTCCCGCGCACCGACGCCACCGTGCTGCTGGTCACGATCGCGACAGTGGTCATCACGCATGACCTTGCCAAGGGCGTGCTGGCCGGCGTGCTGCTGAGCGCGGTCTTCTTCGCGCGCAAGATCGCCAACTCGATCGACATCGACAGCAGCCGGCCGGAAGGCAGCCATACCCGCACCTACACCGTGCGCGGACAGCTGTTCTTCGTCGCGGTCGACAAGTTCATCGACAGTTTCGACTACCGCGAGCCGGTGCACAACGTGGTCATCGATCTTCGGGAACTCGCACTCTGGGACAGCTCCGCGGTGGCCGCCATCGACAAGGTCGTCAGCAAGTTCCGGCGCAACGGGATGGAGGTCGAGGTGATGGCCCCGCTGGGTGCCGGCCGCGAGCTGCACGAACGCCTGGCCCTGCACGACAAGGGCGTCGACCTCGATTCCGGCGGTGCGCACTGAAGGCGTCGCGGCGCACCAGCCCGGCGTTGCGCAGGCCGTAGACCACCAGATACATGCCGATCGAGAAGATCACGATCTGCCAGGGGGCGGTCCTGAGCACGCGTTTCATTGCAATCACGCACCCGCGCGCAGCCACGGCCAACAGGATGGCCGCGCTTCGATTTGCCCACCCGGCGGGATCTTCCGGACCCGCGACTTGGTTGACCCAGGTCATGACGATCTTCCTCGCCCCCTCATAGGGTGTAACCTGTGTGGCCATACGGCCGCAAAGCACCTCGTCTTCGATCGGAGAACGTCCAGTGCCCTGCCATCCCCTTCCGTCATGGTTGTCCGGGCTGCTTTTCGTTGCGCTTATCCTCCTGTCCGGGGGAACGCAGGCTCAGGGCAGCGGCGATGAAGCGGAAAAAGTGCGCATGTTCGTCTTCTGGGGCGAGGGTTGCCCCCACTGCGACGAACAGAAGCCCTTCCTGCGGGAGCTTGAACAGCGCTATCCGGAGCTCGAGATCCGAGAATTCGAGGTCTTTCGTACCGATGCCCATCACCAGCTCTTCATTGCACTGTCTGTCGCGCACGGGATCGAACCGGGCTCGGTGCCGACGGCCTTTGTCGGTGGCGGCGCTTGGGTCGGCGACGGACCGCAGATCCGCCGCGAGATGGAGGCGACGATCCGGCAAGAGATCGCGGACCTTGGAGACAGCGGTGAGCAGCCCGGTCCCGCCGATCCAGTACCGGCGGAGCACGAGAATGACAACGAGATCGACATTCCCCTGATCGGGACCGTGGACCTCGGGGTACAGCCGCTGGTCGTCACCACGCTGCTGGTGGCGTTCATCGACGGCCTGAACCCGTGCTCGCTCTGGGTGCTCACCCTCCTGCTCGGCCTGGTGATCCACTCGGGCTCGCGCGGCCGGATCGCGCTGGTCGGCATCACCTTCCTGACCACGACGGCCCTGATCTACGGGGCCTTCATCGCCGGTGTCTTCAGCGTACTCAGCTACATCCTGTACCTCACGTGGGTGCAGTGGCTGGTCGCGGTCTTCGCGCTGACCTTCGGGCTGGTGAACATCAAGGACTACTTCTGGTTCAGGGCCGGACCCTCGTTCACCATCGCCGACAGCCAGAAGCCGGGGATCTATCAGGGCATCCGCAGGCTGCTGAACCCGCAGCTGACAGGCTTCGGGCTAGTCTTCGCGACCCTGGTCATGGCCTCGGGGATCGCGCTTGTCGAGCTGCCGTGCACGGCCGGCTTCCCTGTGATCTGGAGCGGGATCGTTGCGGAACGTGGGGTGACCGGTATCACCTTCCTGATGCTGCTGGGGGTCTACCTCCTGATCTACCTGCTGATCGAGCTGGTAGTCTTCTTCACGGCGCTGGTCACCCTGCGCATGGGCAAGTTCCAGGAGAGCCACGGCCGCAACCTGAAGCTCATCGGCGGGATGATCATGGTCGCCCTTGCGCTGGTACTGGTGATTGATCCGAAACTGATGAACGATGTCGGTGCCACGCTGATGCTGTTCGTCGGTGCGATCGTGCTGGCCCTGCTGATCATGGCCGTCCACCAGCGCGTCAGCGCCCAGCCCGGCGGCTGATCCGAAGGCCGGATGGTCCGTCCGCTGCGCCCGGGCCACCCTGTTGAGCCCGGGGGCTTGGCCCACCGTTGGGCGATGGCCCCGCGTGTCAGCCGGTGCGGAAGATTTTGACGGCCTGATACGTCACCAGTCAGACGCGCCAAGAAGGCAGTCTGCCTGAACAAACCGCAGCCGCCCCCTGGGCGGCCCCGTCAAAAACGATGACACACCGCCGACCGCCCATGCACCATTGAGGGAGCCTCCTGATGCAATCAGACCGAAGGCCACCGCTGATCCGATCCCTGATCCTCGCCGCCATGCTGCTGCTGGTACCCGCCGCCGCCCACGCCGAGCGCCCGGCCTTCCTGGTCGATTCGATGTGGCTGGAGGATCACATCGATGATCCGTCGCTGGTGCTGCTCGAGGTTCGCTATTACCCCAACCGCTACTTCACGGTCGGGCACATCCCCGGCGCCCGCCAGGTTCAGCGTTTCTCGGATCTCGGCGACAATGATGCCGTTCCCATCATGCGCTACCCTTCCAGGGAGGACTTCCAGGAGACCCTGCGCAAATGGGGCGTGAACGATGACTCACTGGTCGTGATCTACGACGACTCCCGCACCGCCCTTGCCTCGCGCATCTACTTCCTGCTCGACCTGTACGGCTTCGACATGGAGCGCGTGAGGATCATGGACGGCGGTACCGGGGAATGGGAGGCCTTCAACGACCTTTCGACCGAGGCGCCCGAGGCGACGCCCGGCAACGTGACCCTGAAGCCGGCCCGCGAGGGCCTGGTCATCGAGTGGACCGACATCTATCGCGACGTTTACTCTCTGCGCGATGAAGAGATCCTGCTGTTGGACGCCCGTCCCGAGGAGCAGTACACCGGCGAGGAGATGAACGGTGCCGTGCGTGCCGGACACATCCCGGGTGCAGTGAACGTCGAGGGCCTGCAGGGTACCGACGGACAGAAGTGGCGCTCACTGGAGCACCTGGCGGAGATGTATGCGGACATCCCGAAAGACAAGACCATCTATGTCTACTGTCATGACGGCTTCCGCAACACCCTGGCCTACATTCAGTTGCAGGCCCTGGGCTACGAGGACGTGCGGCTCTACAACGGTGGCTGGGCGCACTGGGGCAACGAACTGTCACTGCCCGTGGTGATGGGCCCGGATCCCTGGGACGCAGCCCACGCCCTGTAAGAGGAGATTGATCCATCATCAACCCGGGTACCACGAATGCCGGATCTCGAGCGCGCGCGGTCTTTTCCCGGTATTGCGAGCGCAGTGGCGCAGTCCAGCGGGGGCGCTCACTATCAAACCGGCACACCCCCCCAACCAACGAAGGAGAGACCTATGAAGATGTATCTGATCATTGCCGCCGGGGCCATCGCCATGTCGGCGGGCGCAAACCTCCAGGCTGCCGACCTCGAGGCGGGTGCGGCCACCTATCAGACCTGTATCAGCTGTCACGGCCCGGCCGCGCAGGGGCAGGCCATCTTCCCGGCGCTGGCCGGCCGGGATGCGGAATACCTCGCAGACAAGCTGCAGCGTTACCGGGCCGGTGAGCAGGTGGGAGAAAACACAGCGCTGATGGCCCCGCATGCCACCGGACTGAGCGATGAGGAGATCGAGAACGTATCGGCCTACATCGCCGAGGAATTCGACTGACCCGTTTCGTGAAACGCCTCGCTCCCCTCGGGGAGCGGGGCGCCCGGAACGCGCCGTTCCCCGCGGATGGGGTATGACAAGCGGCGGATCTACTTCCGCGAAATCATCCCCAGCACGTCAAACCCGCCAAACCCCTCCGGTTCCACGACCGCCATGTCTCCCGGTTCCGTCTGCTGGAAGGTGATGGTGTTGATATTGCTGCGGTGGCTGACCAGCACCAGCACACCGTCGCCAGCGAACTCGCCGATCCGTTCACGCACGTCCTCCATCAGCCATTCGGACTCGCCCGCCGGAAGCGACTCGATCAGGTTGAGCGGGGTCCACGTCTCGTAGTCACCGAAGGCCACTTCGGCGGTCTGGCGCGCCCGGCAGAATTCACTGCTCAGCACCGCGTCCACGGCGACGCCGCGTTCCTCAAAGAGCCGGCCCAGGGCTCGAGCCTGCTCGCGACCTTCCGCACTCAGATTCTGCTCCTCGGCGCAGTCGCCCTCGGCCGACAGATGCATCGACACCTCCGGAGTGGCCTCCTCGGACTGCGTGTGCCGGATCATCACGGCCTTGCCTCCATCGGCCAGGGCTGACCAGAGTACGACCTCGTCGGCGATCAGCGCACTGGGACCGGCCAGCATGACCAGTGCGGATGCAACAGCAAGGGGTGTGGTGGTGCGTACCGTCTTCACTGGGTGGACTCCTGGTGGGCGGGGGAATTGCGCTCTCTGATGTTTCCTGACGAAACGGGCTCGGAACTATTCCGCGCACAACCCACTCCGGTGCCACCCTCGCAGACGGATTTTTGAATCCGTCCCCCGCGTCAGTCGCGCCCCCTGTAGGAGCGTGCCTCGCACGCGAATCGGTGTCGGGTTGCGCACCGGCCTGTTGCGCGCCTGCGGCGCGTTCGCGTGCGAGGCACGCTCCTACACGGCCCCCCCGGCCCTTGTAGCAGGCGAGCCCGCTCGCCGATTCCGGCGCCGGGGAAGATCGCCCAGGGGGCTGGCTTCCCAAATCCCTTGCGTCAGGGCTGCTCAGCCCTTGACGCAGATCATCGGTTCCACGCGCGCGACCATGCGGGCCAGACCGGCATCGTGGGTGGCCCGGACCACGCGGGTCACGTCCTTGTAGGCCCCGGGGGCCTCCTCGGCGACGCCGCGCAGGCTGGGGCTGCGGATCAGGATGCCGCGCGCCTCGAGTTCGTCGACCAGCTCCCGCCCGCGCCACTGGCGCGTCGCCTGGTGCCGGCTCATCGCCCTCCCGGCGCCATGACAGGCCGACTGCAGCGAGAGCCTCTCGCCCGAGTCGGTCCCCACCAGCACGTAGGAACTGGTACCCATCGACCCCCCCACGAGCACCGGCTGCCCGACAGGCCGCAACGCCTCCGGCAGGCCGGGATGGCCGGGCCGCAGGGCCCGTGTCGCCCCCTTTCGGTGGACGTGCAGCTCCCGTTCCCGACCATCGACGCGATGGCGTTCAGTCTTGCAGGTGTTGTGCGACACATCGTAGAGAAGCCGCAAATGGTTACCTGGGAAGAAGTCGGCGAAGACCTCGCGCGTCAGGTGGCTGAGGATCTGCCGGTTGGCGAGCGCGCAGTTGATCGCGGAGCGCATCGCGCCCAGATAACGCTGCCCGACCTCGGAATCGATCGGGGCGCAGGCCAGTTCCCGCTCCGGCAGGTGGATGCCGTGGCCCTCCGCCGCCACCACCATCTCGCGCAGAAACTCGGTGCCGATCTGGTGGCCCAGGCCGCGGGACCCGCAATGGATCGAGACCACGATCTCGCCCTCGACCAGATCGAAGGCGCGCGCGACATCCGGATCGTAGACCTCAACCACCCGCTGCATCTCGAGGTAGTGGTTGCCGGAACCCAGCGTTCCCATCTCCTTGCGCTGCCGTTTGCGCGCCTGCTTCGACACCGCGCCCGGCTCCGCGCCCGCCATCTCGCCGTGCTCCTCGATCCGCTCGAGATCGGCGGCTTCGCCATAGCCCTCGGCGACCGCCCATGCGGCTCCGCCAACCAGCATGTCGGTCATCTGGCGGTCATCGAGGCGGATGGCTCCGGTACTCCCCATGCCGGCCGGAATCGCCGCGAACAGCGCATCCGCGAGATCCCACTTCACCGCCTCCACCGCCTCCCGCGCAAGGCCGGTGACCAGGGTGCGGACCCCACAGGAGACGTCAAAACCCACACCCCCCGCCGACACGACGCCGCCCTCGTTCGCGTCGAAGGCCGCGACCCCTCCAATCGGAAAACCGTATCCCCAGTGGGCATCGGGCATCGCGTAGGATGCCCCCACGATACCGGGCAAGGCGGCCACATTCGCTGCCTGTTCCCCGACCTTGTCATCCATCTCGGCCAGCAGGTCCGCATCAGCGTAAATGATTGCCGGGACACGCATCGGGCCCGTTGGTTCGAGCTTCCAGGCGGTGTCGGAGAGCCTGGTGAAGCGGTTGATATCCATGCTGTCCTGTCTCCGTGACTGATCGATCCGGCAAGATCAGATGTCCAGCACGCACTGGGCCACCCACGGGCCCTGTTCCGTCTGCCAGACCGCAAGCTGAGTGAAGGTCGCGCCCTTGATCTCCACGGCAGGCTGATGACGCAGGCGCTCCACCCGCTCGCCCCAGGCCTCGGCACTGAGATTTCCTGCTTCGACCCGGACCCGGAACCGACCAAACAACCGCCCTTCCACGGCCATTTCTAAGACCAGTACGTTCAGGAAATCGTAGAGCAGCAGCTCCGGATCCGGATCGGCACAGTCGAACGTGAAGTGTTCCCTCGCCTCGATCACTGCCGGGTCGGTGACAATGGCGGTCATGGCCGTGGCCGCCGCCGCAAAGGCCTCGCCCAGGGTGGCGCCATAGCCGCGCACGCCCATATCCGCTTCGTGGGGAAAGTGCTCCCAGCGCAGGACCGGCGCCGGAATGGAGGTATCGGGGGACTCGCCGGGTCGCGTTTGCATCGGTGGCCTCCAGGGAGGACCTGAATCCGCGGCAGGGCAAGTCCGCGAAAGGCGTGCCGGACGCCGGTGCGGCTGCCGCTTCCCTTGAGTGTAGCCCAGAGCTCCCGCTCTCGCGGTCCCCGCAACGCTACACGCTCACTGTCACGGCGCGCGGCCACCCCCGACCATGAAAGCCAGGATGGTGGGCTGTCATGACGCGCGGCCACGGCCACCCCCAACCATGAAAGGGGGCCGTAGGGTGGGCAAAACGAAGTGTGCCCACCACAAACCACCTGTCATCGCGCGCGGCCACCCCCCGACCATGAAAGGGGGACCGCGTAGGGTGGGCAAAACGAAGTGTGCCCACCACAGACCACCACGGCCAGGATGGTGGGCCCGCTATGCTTGGCCCACCCTACGGCCCAGGGGCGGCTCGCGACGGAGATGGAAGGGATTTTCGCTAATCCCTGACGCCCTCGATATGGCCTTCGTCTGCCAACCTGAGCACTTCGCCGACGATGTCGTTCATCGTCACCAGGCCCACGAGCTTGCCGCTCTCCAGTACCACCACCCGGCGCTGGTACTGGGAGATCATCATCCGGGCCACGTACTTCACATCCATCATCTGCGGCACGATCAGCGCCGGCTTGGCGCACACGTCGTAGACGTTGATCAGGTCGATGTCGCCCTCCTCCGACACGATGGTTCGCAGGATGGCGGAGTAGGTGATCATGCCGTAAGCGTCGTGTTCGTCGCGCCGCTCGACCACCAGGGACTTCACCTTGTGGCGCCGCATCTGCGCCATGGCCTCGCGAAGGGTGGCCAGCGGCGTAATCGTGATCACCTCGGTCTGCATGATGTCCTTGACGAGCATGTTGCCTCCGCGAGACTGAATCGATGCCAGAAGCGGTCTGGGGTGAGAAGCGCCCGTCCAGGCGCCGAACCGCCGGATCCCGCCGTTGGACCCGGCTTCAGATTTCGTCCTTGATACGCTCCACGAAACTCTCGAGCTGCCGGGTGTCGATGCCCGCGATGTGGTCCAGGGGCACGGTGAAGACCACCCCTTTGGAGTGCTTCGCCAGTTTGAGTTCGATCGTCAGCGCCTTCATCACACTCAGGGAAAGCTTTCTCTCCAGCACGCAGATCAACATCGTCTGCGAACCCTCGTAGGTGAGACCGAAAAAGGTTTTCTTGTGGCGGGCACCGAGTCCCCGCGCATGGATGATGGTCAACCCCTCCGCGCCCGCGTTCCTGGCGACGTCGATTCCCTTTTCTTCCAGCTCCTCCGCCAGGATCGCAACTAGAACAGCGAACTTCATCTGCGGACACCTCTCCCCGGGTCGTGATGGCATACGATCTGGACTGGCAGATGATACGGTAATCGGCCTCGAGGCGCGATCCAGCATTGGTTCCCCCCGTGCCACTACTGATATATCGTGCATTCGTATCCGACCGACGACCGTCGCTGCAGCCACGCGCCAGCGTTTTCCCGAGCCGCTTGCCCACGGAGAGCATCAAGGAGAGATCTTTGCCACAAGGTCTGATCGCGTTCTCACGGTCCCTTCTGGAAAGCATGCGCGACCTGTTGCCGATCATCGCGGTGATCGGATTCTTTCAGGCCGTCGTGGTGAGGGCGCCGATGCCGGAGCTTGCCAGTATCCTGCTGGGGCTTCTGCTGGTGGTGATCGGGCTGACGCTGTTCGTATACGGGCTGGAAATGGGCCTTTTCCCCATTGGCGAATCGATGGCTCAGGCCTTCGCGCGAAAAGGCAGCCTCTTCTGGCTCCTGGTTTTTGCGTTTGCGCTGGGATTCGCAACGACCATCGCCGAACCCGCGCTGATCGCGGTGGCCAACGAGGCGGCACTGGTCGCGGCCCAGGACGGCACCATCGCCGATACGGACGCAGGCAGAAATGCCTACGCGCTGCAGCTGCGCATCGTCGTCGCTCTGGCCGTGGGAACCGCCATCACCATCGGTGTGCTCCGCATCCTGAAGGGCTGGCCACTGCATTACATGATCATCGGCGGCTACGTCGCCGCGATGGCGATGACGAGCTTCGCGCCCCCGGAGATCATCGGCATCGCCTACGATTTCGGAGGGGTGACCACGTCGACCATCACGGTCCCACTGGTGACAGCGCTTGGCGTCGGACTCGCTTCCGCCATTCGGGGACGCAATCCCGCCACCGACGGCTTTGGTCTGATCGCCTTCGCCTCACTGACGCCGATGATCTTCGTGCTGGCGTACGGAATGATCTCCTGAGATGGACACGCTCCGTCAGTTACTGGACGTACTGGGCAATACCATGTGGGATGTGGCACCAATCGTGGCGGTGCTCTTCGGTTTCCAGTTCCTGGTGATCCGGCGCCGAATCCCGCATTTCACCCGGTTCATCGCGGGCCTCGCGTTCGTGATCCTCGGGCTGACCTTTTTCCTGGTCGGGCTGGACAAGGCCCTGTTCCCTCTGGGGCATGCGATGGCCGAGCAGCTCACTGACCCGGCATTCGTCCACGGAGCCGACAGGGCGGCCGCAACCATTGCCCATCACTGGGCGGATTACTACTGGGTGTATCTTTTCGCCCTCGCGATCGGGATCAGCGCGGTGCTGGTCGAGCCGGCGGTGATCGCGGTGGCGATCAAGGCGAACGAGGTGTCCGGAGGTGCGATCGGGATCACCGGCCTGCGTCTCGCGATCGCGATCGGAGTCGGATTCGGTATCATGCTTGGCGCATTCCGGATCATCACCGGCGGCAGCCTGCACTTCTTCATCCTCGGCGCCTACATCATCGTGGTGATCCAGACATTCTTCACCCCGCGACAGATGATCCCGATTGCCTACGATTCCGGTGGCGTGTCGACCTCCACCGTCACCGTACCGCTGGTCGCGGCGCTGGGTCTGGGACTGGCCTCGAATATTCCGGGTCGCAGTCCATTGCTCGATGGATTCGGCTTGATTGCGTTTGCGGTCCTGTTTCCGATCATCTCCGTGATGACCTACGCGCAACTGGCGCGCGCCTGGGAAAACCGGCAGGCCCGCAGACCCGGCAGCGACTGACAGGAGGATTACCGAATGCGTTTCAAACTCATCATCGCGCTGGTCGAGGACGACAAGAGTGACCAGGTCTTGAAGGCTGCGCACGATGCCGGCGCGACCGGCGCGACCATTATCAACAATGCGCGTGGCCGCGGGTCGCAGCAACACACCACCTTCTTCGGCCTCGGTCTGGAGATGCAGCGCGACGTGCTGCTCTTGCTGGTGGAAGAGCACCTGGCCCGACATATCCTCGAGACCATCTGCGAGGTGGGGGAGTTCGACACCACCCCCGGTACCGGAATCGCCTTTCAGATCGATACCGAAGACGCCGTCGGGGTAAGCCACCAGGTGCAGTCCATTCTCGATTCGACGAAGGGCGCCCCGAAATGACCGGAAAGAGCGGGACGCGGCGGGTCGCTCCCGTGACCGGCAGGGGCTTGCCTACGGCGCACAAGCGAGCCTGCACATCCCGGAGCAGGACCGGGATCCCGCATTCCATGCGGCAATCCTGAACCCGGCCCGTTGCCGCCAATCCGTTCAACGCCGCCAGAAGGCCGGCGAGAGCAGCACGAGCACCGTGAAGATCTCGAGCCGGCCCAGCAGCATCGACAGCGTCAGCAACCACTTGCTGAAGTCATTGATGCTGGCGAAGTTCGGCCCGACGTCGCCGAGGCCAGGACCGAGGTTGTTCAGCGTGGCCGCCACCGCCGAAAACGCGGTGACCTGATCCAGTCCCGAAGCCATCAGCAGCAGCACCATCACGGCGAAGACAAGGACATACACGGCCATGAATCCCCATACGGCCTCGACCACGCGGTTCGGCATCACCTTGTCGTTGACCTTGACCGGGATATGGGCATGGGGATGGATCAGCCGCTGGATCTCGCGCAGACCCTGTTTCGCCAGCAGCAGTACGCGGATCACCTTCATGCCACCGCCAGTGGAGGCGGTACAGCCGCCAACGAAGGACAGGAAGACCAGCATGAGCGGCAGGAACCCTGGCCAGAGATAGAATTCGGTGGTGGCATAACCCGTGGTGGTGCCAATGGAGACCGCCTGAAAGATCCCCTGGCGCACCGCGTCCGGTATGCTGCCCGCGACCTCCGAGTACAGCAGGTAGGCGACCGCGATCACCGCCCCCGTCGCCAGCAGGGCCAGATACAGCCGCACCTCCTCGTCGCGCCGGTATGGCTCCAGGCTGACGCGTCGGAAGAACAGGAAGTGCAGTGCGAAGTTCATGCCGCCAAGCAGCATGAACACTACTGCGATGCCTTCGATCAGTGCGCTGTCGAAGTGCCCGATGCTGGCGTCGTAGGTGGAGAACCCGCCGATCGCGACCGTGGTGAAGGAGTGTGCGATCGCGTCGAAGACCTCCATCCCGGCGACCCAGTAGGCCAGTGCGCAGGCCGCGGTCAGACCGAAGTAGACCAACCACAGATTGCGCGCGGTCTCGGCGATGCGCGGCGCCAGCTTGTTGTCCTTCAGCGGGCCCGGCATCTCCGCCCGGAAAAGCTGCATGCCCCCGATGCCGAGCAGCGGCAGGATGGCGACTGCAAGAACGATGATGCCCATCCCCCCAAGCCACTGCAGTTGCTGGCGGTACCAGAGGATCGCGCGCGGCAGATCGTCCAGGCCGACGATGACGGTCGAACCGGTCGTGGTCAGCCCGGACATGGACTCGAATACCGCGTCGGTCACGGAGATGTGCAGGACCGGGTCGAGATAGAGCGGCAGGGCCCCGAACAGACCGAGCACCAGCCAGAACATCACCACCACCACGAATCCGTCGCGCACCTGCAATTCCGCGCGCGCCCGGAAGAACGGCACCCAGATGGCCACCCCGACGACCAGCAGGATCGCGAAGGCCCGCAGAAAGACCCCCATGCTCTCCTCTTCGTAGATCCAGCCAACGAGCGCCGGCGGCAGCATGGTGATGCTGAACAGGGTGACCAGAATCCCCAGCAGGCGCGTCGTGGTGGTGAATTGCAGCATGGAGCGGCGACTCGGGATCCGGGATCAGAAAAAGAGGGCGCTGGGGCGGAACAGGCGCTGCACTGCCGACACCCGGGTTCGGTCCGCGAGAAACAGGATCACGTGGTCACCCGCATGGATCAAGGTGTCGTGATGCGGGATCAGCACCTCCTCGCCACGCACCACCGCACCGATGGTGGTACCTTCCGGGAGCTTGAGTTCGTCAATCCGGCGATCGACAACCTGCGAGGTGCGGGCATCGCCGTGCACCACCGTCTCGATCGCCTCGGCCGCCCCCCGCCTGAGGGTGTGCACGGTGGTGGTGCCCCCTTCGCGCACCCGCGCCAGCAAGGCCGCCACCGTGACCATCTGGGGCGATACCGCAATGTCGATGGTTCCACTCTGAATCAGGTCGACGTAGCCTGGCCGGTTGATCAGGCTGATGACCTTGCGGACCCCACGCCGCTTCGCCAGCATCGCGGCGAAGATGTTGGACTGGTCGTCGTCGGTGACCGCGCAGAGAACGTCGGCGTGATCCACGTCGATCTCCTCGAGGAAGCGATCGTCGGCGCCATCGCCCTCCAGTACCAGCACATCCGTGGGCAGTGCCGCGGCCAGCATTCGGGCGCGGTCGGCGCTGCGCTCGACGAGCTTGATCCGGAAGCGGTCCGAGAGGATCTCCGCAAGCCTGCGGCCGATGTTTCCCCCACCGGCGATGATCACCCGCCGGTATGACCGCTCGAGCTGGCCCAGCTCGGCGGTCACGGAGCGGATGTGTCTCTTCGCGGAGACGAAAAAGACCTCATCGTCCGCCTCGATCACCGTTTCGCCTTCCGGCGGCAGCGGTCGATCCCGTCGGAAGATCGCCGCCACCCGCATCTGCCCACCGGAGCGCAGGCGGCGCAGGCTGCGCAGTTCGCGACCGACAAGGGGGCTGCCCCGATGGGCCCGGACCGCGACCAGCGAGACCCTGCCTTCCGCGAAGTCCAGCACCTGCAGTGCGCCGGGATGTTCGATCAGCCGCCGGATCTGGGTGGTCACGAGTTCTTCCGGCGAGATCAGCATGTCCACCGGCACCGCATCCCGGCGGAAGAGCTCCGGGTGTTCGTGGTAATCGCGGGCACGGGCGCGGGCGATGCGCGTCTCCACGTTGAAGAGCGTAGAGGCCACCTGGCAGGCCAGCATGTTCACCTCGTCCGAATCGGTGACCGCGATCAACATCGCCGCGTCATGTGCGCCGGCGGCCTCGAGGATGGGCGGATGGGCACCGAAACCGACGACCGCCTTGATGTTCAGGTCGGCCGTCAGCGCGTTCAGGCGCGCCCGGTCGCGATCGATCACGGTCACCTCGTGTCCGTCGGCGCTCATGGCCTCGGCAAGAGAATACCCGACCTGGCCGGCGCCCAGGATAATGATCTGCTTCATGAGTTGGGGACACTCCCTTCCACGCCGTCTCCGATCGATGCAGGACACGCCCAGCCGGCGAAGGGCATGGTGCGGCTCCCCCCCGCGGTCCCGTATGCTACTGCGAGCCCGAATGCATCGGCAAAGGTACAGGCCGCACTTCGTGCGGCCGATAACCGGACGCCACTGGAGCCATCCATGACACCGCCGACAGCCCATGCCCCGGGGGGCGATACGGGAGCGACCGCCAGCGCCGACCGCGCGCGGCCGGCCATTGATCTCCAGGGCCTGCGCAAAGTCTACAACGGAACCCCCGCAGTCGATGGCATCGACCTCGCGATCCCGGCTGGGGAGTTCTTCGGCCTGCTGGGTCCCAACGGCGCGGGCAAGACGACGACCCTGCGGATGCTTCTCGGCCTGACGCCGATCGACGCCGGCAGCGCGCGGGTGCTGGGGATGGACATGCCGGAACAGGAGCGCGAGATCAGGGCGCGCCTCGGCGTGGTGCCCCAGTTCGACACCCTGGACCCGGACTTCACGGTCGAGGAGAACCTGCTCACCTACGCATCCTATTTCGGGCTGTCGGGCCCGGCACTGACCCGGCGCATCGAGGAGCTGCTCGAACTGGCCAACCTCGAGCCCCGCCGCCACGCCCGCATCGACACCCTCTCGGGCGGCATGAAGCGGCGGTTGACGCTCGCGCGTGCCCTGATCAACGCGCCGGAGGTCGTGATCCTCGACGAGCCGACGACCGGCCTGGATCCACAGGCCCGGCACCATCTCTGGCGACAGTTGGGCCGGCTGCGCGAGCGGGGCGTCACGCTGGTTCTGACCACCCACTACATGGAGGAGGCCGAGGAACTCTGCGACCGCGTCGCGATCATCGACGCCGGCCGCATCATCGCCTGCGACTCGCCGCAAGCGCTGATCGCGGCCCACGTGGAACCCTGGGTCATCAGCCTGAGCGCAGCCTCCGCACGCCGGTTCATCGCCGATCCGGCGACGCTGCCGGCCCGCATGCTGGAAATTGCGGACAGCTGGCTGATCTACACCGCGGACCCGGCCGCCGTGCATGCGGAGCTGGAATCGGCGGCGCTCCCCCACTCCACCCGGGCAGCCAATCTCGAAGACGTCTTTCTCAGAATCACCGGCCACGACCTGCGCGAGTGAGATGAGCCGCATGCGCCGACCACTGCTGCCCCGTCCCAGCCTGCGCTTCGTTCCGGTCTGGCGGCGCAACCTGCGCGTCTGGCGCAAGCTGATGATGCCCTCGCTGCTCGGCAACTTCGGCGAGCCGGTGCTGTACCTGCTGGCCTTCGGCTACGGTTTCGGGCGGTTGGTCGGCGAACTCGACGGAATGAGCTACATGGTCTTCATCGCCTCCGGGATCATCTGCTCCAGCGCGATGTTCACTGCGAGTTTCGAGGGCATGTACTCGGCCTACACGCGCATGGCGGAACAGAATACCTGGCTGGCGATGCTCGGGACGCCGCTGACGCTGGACGACATCGTCTTCGCCGAAGCGGTCTGGGCCGCTTCCAAGGGGCTGATCAGCGCCGCCGCGATCCTGGTCGTGGCCAGCGCACTGGGACTGGTCGCCGACGGCCGCGCCCTGCTCGCGCTGCCGGTGGTGTTTCTCGCGGCCTTCACCTTCGGTTCGCTGGCGCTGGTCATCACCGCGGTCGCCCGCAGCTATGATTTCTTTCTTTACTATTTCACATTAGCAGTGACTCCCATGCTTTTGCTTTCAGGAGTCTTCTTCCCGCTCCAGGAGATGCCGGAGTGGGTCCAGGGACTGGCCCTCGCGCTGCCGCTGGCGCACGTGGTGGAGATCGTGCGGCCCCTGATGACCGGCAGCTGGCCGACCGGGGTGGGTCTGCACCTGGCCGTGATCGTAAGCTACGGCGCCGTTGCGCTGGTTCTCGCCACGGCCCTGATCCACCGGCGCCTGATCCGCTGATGATCGCGGCTGGAAGCCGCTCCCACCACCCGGAAACCGTAGGAGCGGCTTCCAGCCGCGATCCAGCGCCGGAGGTCTCGCCTCCACGGCATATCGTCGGCGGGGCCTTGATGCTGATCGGCAAACCCGATTCATCCCTTGCAATCCCCCGCCCCGCAGGAATACTGTATAAAAAAACAGATACCCCCGACAGAATGACCTCACCGATGAAACTCACCGCGCGCCAGCAGGAGATCCTCGCCTTCATCCGCGAGCAGGTGGAGGGACAGGGCTCGGCCCCGACCCGCGAGGAGATCCGCCGGACCTTCGGCTTCCGCTCGCCCTACGCGGCCGAATGCCACCTGCGCGCGCTGGCGCGCAAGGGGGCGATCGAGCTGGTCAGCGGCAGTGCGCGCGGGATCCGGCTGCCCGGCGGCACCGGCCCTGCCGGGGAGATTCCGCTGGTCGGACGGGTTGCCGCGGGCGCGCCGATCCTCGCCATCGAACACGTCGAAGAGCACTACCGAATCGATTCGCGCCTGTTCCACCCACGCCCCGATTACCTGCTTCGGGTCCGCGGCGACAGCATGCGCGACGCCGGCATCCTGGACGGCGACCTGCTCGCGGTGCGACAGAGCCCCGAGGCCCGCAACGGCCAGATCGTGGTGGCCCGCATCGAGGACGAGGTCACGGTGAAATACCTCCAGCGCGCCGGAGACCGCGTGCGCCTGCTGCCCGCCAACCCCGATTACACGCCGATCGAGATCGATCCCGGTCGGCAGGAGCTCGTGATCGAGGGCATCGGGGTCGGCGTGGTGCGTACGCTGGAGGCCTAGTGGGCCATGCGCGAGGTTCGGTGCCCAGCACGGATGCAGCCACCCGATGCCAGCGGCGCCTGAGTCATGTCGGCACTGGAAGAGCTCCTTGCACACCCCGGACTCTGGCGTGGGCGCGGCACCGGTCTCCCGGCGACGGTCCCGACCCGCCCCACCGGCTTTGCGCATCTCGACCGGACGCTGCGCGGCGGCTGGCCACGAGGGCAGCTGACCGAACTGATCGGCGCCCCCTTCGGCTCCGGCGAGACCCGCATGCTGTTGCCGGTGCTGGCCACATGCAGCCGGGAACGGCGCCGGGTGATGCTGGTCACCCCGCCCGCCACGCCCTGGATCCCCGGCTGGCGGCAGCTGGGCGTGGACCCCGAAGGGGTCTTCGTGATCCGGGCCACCTCGGAGGAGGACATCATCTGGAGCTGCGAACAGATCCTGCGTCATCCGAAGACCGGCGTGCTGCTCGCCTGGCTGCAGGGCAGCCGGAGTGCACCGTTGCGGCGTCTGCGGCTCGCGGCCGGTTCCGGTGATGCCTGTGCCTTCCTGTACCGGCCCCCGGCGGTGGCATCGCAGGCCTCTCCGGCCCACCTGCGCATCCGCTGGCAGGCCGACGGGGACCGGCTGCGCCTGGAGGTCATCAAGTTCACCGGCGGCCCGATCCCGGCCGGCCAGCCCGTGGTCATCCCAAGAGATGCTCGTTGAACCGACCCGTGAAGATCCCGGACGAGCAGCGGGGCCAGACCCCACCCCCTCAATCCTCCGTTCACCCGGAACGGGCCGGCCTGCGCGTCCCGCCGGACACCAGCCTCGCCACGGGCAGCGGAAGAGACGACCCGCAGCTCACCCTGCTGCCACCGGTTTCCCCGGAACGGAATCCGGAACCGGTCCCCGGCCAGCCGCTATGGCTGGCCGTGCACCTGCCGCACCTGGCGCTCGATGCGCTGGTGCAGACCGATTCCGCGCCATCGAGGCCGCTGATCCTCGCCGAGGATCCTGCGCGACCGAGGGTGCACGACGCCAACCGTGCGGCCCGCCAGGCCGGGGTCCGGCCCGGCATGGCGCTGGCGGACGCGCTGGCCGTACTGAATGCCCCGATCGTGCTGGACTACGAACCGGAAGCCACCCGGCGGCACCTGCTGACCCTCGCGGCGGTACTGCTGCAGTTCACCGATCACGTCTGTCCGGAAGCCGGGGATCAGCGCATCCTGCTCGAGGTCGGCCGTAGCCTGCGCCTGTTCCGGGGGGCCGCGGCACTGGAGGCGCAGGTCGGGGACACCCTCCGGCAACTCGGTTACACCCCCCGCATCGGAACCGCGCGGACGCCGGCCGCGGCCCGCCTGCTGGCGCGACTGCGGCACCCGGCCCGGCCACTGGACCGCGATACCCTGCGCCGGACACTGGCGCCCCTGCCACTGACGGTACTGCCCCTGCCCGCGGCTGACATCCAGGCACTGCACGGGATTGGGCTGGAGCGGATTGGTGACCTGCTGCGCCTGCCCCGCCACGACCTCACCCTGCGCTACGGCGCCCGGCTCCCGGAGCTCATCGACCGTCTCCTCGGCGATCTGCCGGAACCCCTGCCCCGTTTCCGTCCCCCGGAGACTCCTGCCTTCCACCTCGAATTCGACCAGGAGGTGAGCGCGACCGGCGCACTGCGCTTCCCGCTGAAGCGCCTGCTGCTGCAGCTGGAACAGACGCTGCGGGTCGGGAATCACCGCACACAGGAACTGGAGCTGCAGCTGCTCCACCGCGACCGGACGGCGACACGCCTGACCCTGGAGCGCAGCCAGCCCGGCAGCCGCGCGGAGGAATGGCTGGAGCTGTGGAGCATCCGACTGTCCCGGCTGGAGCTGCCGGTCCCGGTGCGCGGGCTGCGCCTGGCCGTGCCGCAGCTGCTCCCCGCCGGTGACGACTCGGACGGTCTGTTCAGCAGGGGGGACGGCTCCCGTGACGAGTCCGGTTTCCTGGCCCGGCTGCGCGCCCGGCTCGGCGACGACGCGGTCCTGCGCTTCGCACCGACCCTGCACCCCCTGCCCGAAGGGGCGCAGGAGGCCTGCGGCCCGGATGCCTTCCCGGCCCTGCCCGGCCGCGCTGCCACCCCGGCCCAGCGCGTGGCCGGGGCGGCGCTGTGGCTGCGCCCGCTGCAACCGGCCCCGCCACCGGGCCCGCACGATTGGCTGGGCCGGCTGGAGGGTGGATGGTGGGCCGGCGACGACCAGCGCCGGGATTACGCGGTCATGCCGGACCAGCAGGGTAGGCTCTGCTGGGTCTTCCGCGATCTGCGCACCGGACAGTGGCAGTTGCAGGGCTTCTGGGGGTGATCACCCCGTCAATGGGCCAAAGCTAA